>JASFIY010000123.1:0-6236 GCA_050122415.1 Desulfobacteraceae bacterium | reverse complement strand
GCATCGGTGCGGGCGGGCCACCGTTCAGATAGTGGGCGTAGAGGTGGCGCTCGTTCCAGGGAATGTTGGACACCTCGGCCAGAAAGTGGGACGGGCGGTAGCCGCGGTCGAAGCCGAAGTAAAAATTAACCGGGCTGAAGTAGAGCCCGAGGGTTCGGAGGTTGAGAAGCGCGCAGACCGGGCCTTCGACCGGCCGCCCGGTCAGCTCCTGCATGCGGGTCTTGGCCCGCAGGTGCAGCGGCTGCCAGGGCCGGTCCAGATAGTCGGACCGGTGGAACCGGCTCAGGGCGAAGCGCCGGGCTGAAAACCAGCGGTCCAGGTCCGGCAGGCGGTCGATCTCGTCGAGGTTGAAAAACCACATGAAAAACGGGTAGCGGAAGCGGTGTCGCCTGGGGATGAAGCGCTGGTGGGTGACGGTGCCGACATAGAGGGCGGGTTTCATGGTTCAACCCCCAGGGCGCGGCAGACCCTCAGAGCGCTGCGCACCCCGTCCTCGTGGAAGCCGTTGAACCAGTAGGCGCCGCAATAGTGGACATGGTTTTTGCCGGAAATGGCCTGCCACTGGCCCTGGGCTTCGATTGCGGCCGGATTGAACATCGGGTGGGCGTAGCTGAAGCGCCCCAGGACCTTGTCTTGGGCGACCTCCTGGTTCAGGCTGACCAGATAGGTTTGCCGTTTTGCCAGACGCTGCAGGATGTTCATGTTGTAGGTCAGGGTGGCGCGGCCGGCGTTCCTGCCGCTGCAGTGGTAGTTCCAGCTGGCCCAGGCGCTTGGGCGGCGCGGCAGGCGGCGCGTATCGGTGTGCAGCACGACCCGGTTTTCGGTGCAGGACAGCGCCCCCAGCACCTTCCGCTCCTGGTGGCTGGGTTCGGCCAGCAGGGCCAGGGCCTGGTCGCCATGGCAGGCGACCACCACCTCGTCAAAGGTCTCGGTTCCCGCGCGGCTGGTGAGTTTCACCCGGCCCTCGGCCCGCCGGATGCTTGTCACCGGTGTCTCCAGGCGAACCGAGCCCCTGAACGGGGCGCTCAACGGGGCGATGTAAGCCCGCGACCCGCCGACGATGGTGTACCACTGGGGGCGGTCGACGAGGTTCAGCAGACCGTGGTTTTCGAAAAAGCGCACGAAAAACTGCAGCGGGAAGTCCCTGGCGTTCTGAAGGCCCATGGACCAGATGGCGGCGATCATGGGCAGCAGGTAGTTGTCGGCGAAGAGCGCGCCGAAGCGCTGCCGCTCGAGGTAATCGCCGATGGTCCGGGCTCCGGGGTGGGCCGCCTCCCGCCTGACCCCGCGGTTGAAGCGCACGATGTCCAGCAGCATCCGCCAGAAAGCCGGGCGCAGCAGGTTTTTGCGCTGGGCGAAGAGGCGGTTGAGGTCGCTGCCGTTGTACTCCAGGTCGATGGCATCGTTGCGCACCGAAAAGCTCATTTCGGTCGGCTGGTAGGCCACCCGCAGCTCTTCCAGAAGCCGGATGAAATTGGGGTAGGTGCGGTCGTTGAAGACGATGAAGCCCGTGTCGATGGCGCTTTTTTCCCCCGCCAGGGCGACGTCGACGGTGTGGGTGTGCCCGCCGATGTAATCGTCGGCCTCGAACACCGTCACCGCGTGGCGGCGGGAGAGGTAGTAGGCGCTGGTCAGCCCGGCGATGCCGGAGCCGATGACGGCGATCTGCTTCATGACCGGACCATCTTTTGGGCCAGCCGCAGCCAGAGGGCATCCGGCAGGAGCGAGAGGGCCTTTAGGATATAGGTGAAGCGCCGGGGAAAATGGATCTCCGGCTGCCTGCGGGCGATTCCCCTGCGGATCGCCCGGCTGGCCCGGGCGCTGCTGATCCGAAAGGGCATCGGAAAATCGTTGCGGTCGGTCAGCGGGGTTTGGACGAATCCCGGACAGACCAGGCTGACCGCGATCTTCTCCCTGAACAGGCTGATCCGCAGGGTCTCCAGGAGATAGGCGACGGCCGCCTTGGACGCCCCGTAGGCCTCCGCCCGCGGCAGGGGCAGATAGGCGGCCGCGGAGCCGATCCCCACCAAATGCGGCGCCCGGCTGCGGCGCAAAGGCGGCAGGAGCGCCTCGATGCTGTGGCCCATGGTTTCCACGTTGACCCGCATCATCCGGCCGAGCAGGGCGCTGTCGAAGACGGGCAGGTCGATGTACTCGCAGGAGCCGGCCGAGAGGATTGCCAGGTCGATCACCTCCAGCCGCGAAAACCAGTTCAGGGTCGCCTCGCGGTCCATGAGGTCCACCGCGCCGGTCTCGAGGCCAAGGCCGGCCAGCTCCGCCAACCTCTCAGGGCTGCGGCCCAAGGCCCAAACCTCGTGACCATCGCGGTGGTAGTCCAGCGCCAGCTGGCGGCCGATGCCGGAAGTAGCGCCGGTGATGAGTATTTTCATGCTGCCGGTCCTTTATCTAGAGCTGACTTACCCCGATTTCAGTGCCTGACTGGGCGGTAACCCATGCAATCATAGCCATTTTTTGATCTCAGCGAAAGGGGGAAAATCCGGTTCAACAGTTGCGGAAACCGGCGTCGCCACCACCGCGGAACCTGACAATCGCCCATTTTGCGGTTACCCCCTTGGACCTTCTGCGTGGCTGTCGGTTTTTCCCAGCCGGAGCGTTTTGCGCCGAGGAAGCCCGGGATCTGGCCCGCTTCCGGCGAATGGTTTTGGGATTTCAACACACCCTTTCGGCCCGTGCGCAGACTACCGCACGGGCCGAAGGGTGCAGCGCAGCGCCAGATGGTGCTTCAGAAGCTCGGCAGGCCGCCGAACCCCCGCAGGGTCCAGTAGCCGGCCGTCAGCAGCAGCAGCACGATGTTGGCGATGAACCACAGCGGCACGCCCACCCGCAGAAAGTCTTTGGGCTCCAGATAGCCGCTGGCGTAGACGATGGCATTGGGCGGGGTGCCGATCACCAGCATGAAGGCAAAAGAGGACGCGATGGCTGTCGACATGGCCATGAAGGGCAGAAAGGTCGTGCCCGGATGGGCCAAGCCGGCCATGTTGAGGACAATCGGTCCCACGGCCGCTGCGGCGGGCCCGTCGGCCATGAGGTTGGTGATAACCGCCGTGATGCCGTTGGACACGGCCAAAAGCGGCAGCCCGGCGTTCATCCCCAGGGGGGCCAGCAGTTCCATCACGCTGCGGGCCAGCCAGTAGGCCGCGCCGGTGCCGTCCAGGGTGCGGCCGAAAATGATGGCCCCGGCGTAGAGCCAGACCACGCCCCAGTCCACTTTTTCCTGATAGTCGCGCCAGTTGACGATGCCGGCCAGCAGATAGGCCACCGCCCCGGCCATGGCCAGGACCCCCAGGCCCAGGCGGATGGGCAGGATCCCGTTTTCGTAGAAGGTCTTTTCCGTGAACCAGCCGAAGACCATGACCACGAAGATGATCAGGGCCGTGATCTGGTTCCGGTTCCAGCCGCCCATCTTGTCGATCTCCTTTTTGAGCTGGTCCATGGCCGGCGCCAGCGAGCGGATGCGGGGTTTGAACTGCCAGTTGACCAGCAGCCAGGTGACCGGAATCATGATGAAAAGATAGGGCATGCAGTAGGTGATCCACTCAAAATAGCCGATATCCATGCCGAACATGTCGCTCAGATAGGTCATCATGATCACGTTGCGGGCGCCGCCCGAGGGGGCGCCGGGGCCGCCGACGTTGCAGGCCATGGCGATGGCGATCATCATCATCTTGCCCAGCTCGAGGTCTTCCGGGATCTCGTCGGTCAGGCTGTTCTGATAGAGCAGCATGGCGATCGGCAGGAACATCGCCGCCAGGGCGTGGTCGGAGATGACCGCCGCCAGGGGCGAGATGATGACGAAGAAAATCAGGGTGATCCACTTGACGTTGGGCACCGCCAGCTTTTTGAACATCGCCAGGCAGACCCGCTTGTCCACCCCGGTTTTGACGAAGGCGGCGGCGAACATGAGGCTGCCCATGATGAACCAGACGGCGTCATCCCAGTAGAGCATGGCCACTTCCTGGCGGGAGGTGACACCGGTAAAGACCAGCAGCAGCCCGATGCAGAAGGCCACTCCCGGAAGGGGGATGCACTCCGTCAAAAAGCAGAAAACCACGAAGGCCCCCATCGCGATGGCCACCTGGATGTGCCAGGCGCCCTTGTCGGCGGCCTGCCGGTCCTTGTCGGACAGATCCTCGTATTTGAGCCCGTCGCGGCGCAGGTCCAGGGCGTTTTGCATCAGGCTGCGAAACCGCTCCGGCGCCACGTTTTCCTCCACCCAGCTCAGGGCGCGGGCGAGGTTGGTGGCGTCGCTCTGAATTTTGTTCTGCCTGAGCCAGCGGGCGTCCCTTTTCAGGAAGCGGTCCTTGCCCAGGGCCCCCATGCGCATGTTCTGGTCCATGATCTGAACCGTGACCAGCTGCCACTGCTCCAAATCGGAGGTTTGAAGATCGAACAGCTCCTTGGCCAGATAGCCGGTCACCGCTTTGGGGCCGACATGGTATTCGGTGCCCACATCCTTCATGCTGTAGGGGGTCGGCATGAACAGAATGCCGAACAGCAGCACCAGTGGAATGGCGAAGAGCTTCCAATCCACATATTTGTCGTAGCCGGTGGCCTTCTTTTTCTTGAGGGCGGATTTGCGGCTTGCGGGCGCACCGGCCCCCGAGCGCGCATCAGATCCCGCAACCTTCCCGGCGGCGGCGCGGGTATCGTCGAATTTGGCGGACGGATCCATAAAACTCCTCCTCCTTGTCAAAAGATGTTCAGTCTATGGGATCAGATGATGATGTCGGCCATTTGAAAAAAGAGCTCCTGTTCGCGGACCACGCCGACGACCCTGCCCTGCCGGGTGATCAGCACCCGCCGCACCTGCTCGGAGAACATGAAGTCGGCCAGCTCCATCAGGTTGGTGTCCTCATCCAGGCACGGCGGGGTGTCGGACATGATCTCCTCGACCTTTTTGTCGGCCAGGGCCTTGACCTGGGTTGTAAAAAGGCCGCTCCAGAACATGCGCGAATACTGCATGCTGTCGGCCATGGAGGGTTTGGCCGCGCTCAGGTAGGCCGGTCGGGCCGCCTGGATCAGGTCCAGGATGCTCAGGATACCGATCACCTCCTGGTTTTCGTCGCAGACCAGCAGGGAGCGGTGGCCGGTTTCCATCAGGCGGCTGGAGGAAAGCAGGGATTTGAACGAGCGCATCAGGGCCGCGATGGCTTCCCGCACGGTCTGCCGGGGTCCGATGGTGCTGTAGTCTTCCAGGTGGATCATGATGCTGCCGGCGGTTTTCTCCTCCTTTTTCAAATCCTTGTGGGACGCCTTGAACGCTTCGTTGATTTTCAGGGCCAGAAGATCGATGTCACAGGGCTTGCTGAGATAGTCGAAGGCGCCTTTGACCTGGGATGCCTTGGCCGAGGCCTCGGCGCCGTGGCCGGTGAGCATGATCACCTGGGTTTCGGGGCGCAGTTTCTTGATTTCCCCCAGGGCTTCGTGTCCGTCCATGCCCGGCATCTTGATGTCCAGGATGACCACATCCTGGGGGTTTTGGCTCAGGATGGCCAGCGCCTCCTCCCCGCTGCCGGCGATGGTGGTCGCAAAACCCTTTTTGGTGAGGATTCTGGATGTCGTCGCCCGAAACTGGGCTTCGTCATCCACCATGAGGACCCTGATTTTTTGCTGCATTTCAATCCTCCTCGTGTGATTCGGCAGGTGTTTCCGGGGCGGTGTCATCATTTTTTACAGATTGCAAAAATTACTTCGCCCCGGCGCCTTCCGTCCGCCGGGCGGCCGCCACCGGTGGGCACCTCCCAACAAAGTCGGGGCGGGTGTCGCGCGGGCCGCGCAAGACCGCTGAATGCCACATTTACCCGGTTTTTGGGGGTTATGTTTATCAAGTCCTGTGCCAGCGCGGGAAAAAACCGAAAGATTGATAACCGGCTTAAAACGCTACAATTTTGATCACTCCGGACCGCCTTCGGAGTATCGGCTGCGGCCGGCTGGTGTCCGGTTTTTTTACGAACTGAAGGGGCGAGGATTTACGCTTCTGGAGGGAATCGGTTTCGGGTCTTTGGGGATCGATGGAAACGTGGCCCTCGGGCGTCCCGGGGGCGGCGGGCAGGGGCGCTGCGGCTTGCCAATCCGCAAGGGAATTCGAATTGGCCTGCAAACGCGGGGGACTTCTGCGGGCGATGGAAGGGGGGGACTGCTGCGACCGGCGCGGTTGAAAGCCTGCGCCGGTTGGCGGGCAAAGCGCGCTCGGCGCGCCGCCGGGGTCGGCCGGG
>JASFIY010000122.1:0-6244 GCA_050122415.1 Desulfobacteraceae bacterium | reverse complement strand
AGTGAAGATTGATCTGTCGTCCATCGTTTCCCCCTTCTCAGTCGAAGTAATGGGTACGCCATCATTGGTTTTCGCCACCCGGGGGGACGGTGAGTGCTATTTTAAGAAAAATTGCCTCCATCTATTTTGCCCAGCAACTCAACATACCCCATGACCTGCATCGTGTCTGGCAAGTCAAGTGAATCCCTGGCGTTTCTGAAGTGATTCAACTGTTCTTCGGCCGCCTGCATGGATAGGCCAGGGGTCTCGATACAGACAGAAGAAAGTTGGAGTGGAGATAATATTTGCGAAATTTCAAGATGGAAGGTGGTGTTTTGGTAAATATATTTGTACAGAAACCGATGTTTTCGTATGCAAAGGAGTCTCAAACCCGGTTTAAACAGCGCCAGGGCATTTTTAAGCTCTTCAGAACTCATGCATCCGAACTCGAGAAAAGGGGGCGCTTTCACATTCAGGTCCCTCTCGAGCAACTCGATCGCCGTGTATTTTAAGGGGAACTTGAATTTGAGAGAGTCGTTTTCCCGCCATAACTGGCAACCGTCCGCGGTTGTTTTGATGAATTGCTTGAATTTCAGCTTATTTTTGCGAATTTTGACATTGGACCGGCTGGTGTCACGCCATATATACTCGTCACTCATGATCTTTTCACGAACCAATTCCGAACAGCGCGTTTCGATCCGTTTTCGTTCATTCTCGGTCAGCGTCCCAAAGACACGCCATTCCCAATGGTTACCCTTGCTCATTATTGAGTTCCTTTTGCGTTCTCCAAATAGCGCATCAATTGCGGGAATAGTTTTTTTCTGGAAATAAGGGGGTTGTTTTGCGTGCAGAAAAAAAACCGGTGTTTGCCGCCCGGCGGCAGAGGAAAGTCCGTCAGTGGCTCCAAGCCGAGGAGAGGCTTCAGAAAAGATGCGAAGAGGCGTGAGAGAAACTCCGAATCTGCGGCATGAACAATGATTTCCCTGCTAAACCAAGGCGTCAGGGAATAGGCCATGACCAGGTATACATCCAGCCCCATGTCCACCCGATATTGCTCGATTATTGTCAACAGATTTGGATTTTCTTCAACCCAGGGTTTGAGTTTGATGGGGATAACGCTCAGCGCGAAACGAAAGTCACCGCTGGTGCCGGTCTTGACATCCCTGAGGAGCAGTTCCTCAGCGCAGAGGCCGGATACATCAGTTTTTTTGGTCTTTAATTCTTCGAAGACCAGGCCGCGAGGCAACGGGTTGATGGCAAGCAAGCGAGCGGCAATCATGATATCCTTTTCATGACAGCGCCCCATGGAACGATCCAGGTTTACCGTATCCAACAGAATCGGCCCGAGAAGGAATTTGGCCAAGCCCCCATCAAGCAACTCCGGCATGGTATCAAGAATGCATTCTGCGACCAGTGTAGCCGCTGAACCCACCGGTTCGATGATGCAGCGTTCGAGTTGAGGAAATCGATGTTCTTCGACGCAGTGGTGGTCGATGATCTCGACAACCGAGTCCTTTAAAAAGGTTTGAGAAGGCGATAACCGGTTGTGATCGACCAGCGTCAATCGCAGCTGGCCGTTTCCGACCCAGTCTCTCAAATCCAAGGAATCAGCATATATGAGATGTTCAATGGCCACACCGGCCTCATCCAGCCAAAAGACAATCTCCGGCTTAAGAGAAAGACAGTCCGATCGCGTATTGATTAAGGGCAGTACCTCGATGGGTTCATTTTTTACCCGGTGATGAAGGTAATAGGCATACGTCAAGGAGGAAACAACGGAGTCAAGATCCGCACTTTCATTGCCCATGACAAGGTGGCGGCGAAAGCTCGCGCTAGTATGCCAGCCGGCCGTCCTAAAATAGGAGCTCAGGCCGGCACCGCTTCCGGTGCGAATCATGGCCGGGGTCCGCTTGTTGAAAGAGAGAGCTTACTGTTCATATGTCTTTGGCCCGATTTGATAAAAAACCCTCCCCGGTCTCAATTCTCCAGCACCTTAGTCTTTGTAACCATGTAAAGGCTGCTTTTTTCGGCGTTTTTTTCAAGAAATCTGGCAAAGCGCTTATTGATTTTCGGGAGTCTAACCAATTGCGTGGCCCAGTTTTTATGGGTATCCTTGATCAATGTTGACGGATCGAAATACGCCTTTGCGTTTTGCGCCGAGAGAACGAAAGGGGCTTTCCCCTCCCGTGCCAGCAGGTAGCTCATGATCAGCGCGCCGGTGCGATGGTTGCCTTCAATAAATAGCTGCGGCTGGCTGAGCAACTGGATGTAGACGCCTGCGGTCCGCTTCCACGGCGTCTCCTTGGCGTGCTTCTGGTACCATCTGAGGATTTGACGGATATTACAGCCATTCTGATTGAAAAAGCGCTCCTTTGTTGCTTCCATATGGATGCGGTGCTCCCATCGAACAGCAGGAATCACCCCACACAGAACAATATGATTCATTTCCAGAATGAATTCCGAATGTTTCAATCCCATCAGATCAATCTCGGGGTAACTGCTCAGGGCATCATCGACAAAGGCGTAACCGGCCATCATGTTGCGCACAATTTCATCCCTCAAGGCATCGCGTCGCGTATTCAAAGTGTCATTTATTTGGAAGAAGTTCTTCTGCAAACAGCGGAGTGATGATTCTATGCAATCCAGATTTAAACGGTAGCGCCCCATTACCAGTTCAAATTCCATCACCGGTAAATTGCAGCGGCCGGCCGGTCCACAAAGAAAGGTCACGAGGCGACCGGGCCATCGGGAACTTGATTCGGAGCCGGGGCAATGACCGTTGCATATAGACCTGTTTCTTTATCGAATGGATTTTCCGGACGAATATGAGAGTCCCGGCTACCGGCGCAGGCGGCTGTATTGAGCGACGGCCTGAAGAGCGAATACTCTGGGGGGAAGTCGAGCAAATAAAGTGCTTCCGGCGGTCAGCCCCCGGTCGGACTTAATTTGGCAAGTGAGGCCCGAACGACGTTGTCGGGCAAAGGGACATACCCCAGCGGTTCCGCATAACCTTGCCCAGCCGCGAGCATCCAGTTGATCAAGTCCATCAGCGCCGCTCTCCCGTCGGGGTCAGCATAGCGACCGCGCAGCAGCACCCATACGTAAGTCACGATCGGATACGAGCGCGCACCTTCCGGATCGGGGATGATGAGTATCAAGTCCTTGGGGATTGAGTCCGAGCCGCCGGTCAGCCCGCGTTGACCTGTTTCGACATTCGGTGCGACAAAACCACCGGCGGCATTTTCGAGCCAGCTCAGAGGCAGGCCGAGGCGCTCCGCAAAGCCGGCCTCGACATAACCGATAGAGCCCTCGGTGACCTTTATGCGCTGGGCCACGCCTTCGTTGCCGCGAGCCACCATGGCGCCTCCCGGCCAGTCAATGACTTTGCCGACTCCGGGGCCATTGGCCCATTTTTCGCTGATGGCGGCGAGATGGTTGGTAAAGGCGAAGGTCGTGCCGCTGCTGTCCAGGCGAGCGACGGTCTGAATCAGCTTGTGCGGGAAATTTATCCCCGGGTTGGCATTGGCGAGACGGGGGTCGTCCCAGCGACTGAGGTTACCAAGGAAGATGTCGACGTAAACGTCTCTGGGCAGGTTCAGCGGCCCTTCAACTCCCGGCAGGTTGTAGGTGATAGCGATCATGCCGGCCGTTATCGGAATTTGCAGAACACCACCCTCTATGGCCGCTGCTTCCGCAGAATTCAGAGGTGCGTCTGTCACCCCGACGTCGGCAGTTCCCGCCAGGAATCGCGCGATACCCTCACCGCTGCCGACTGCGGCGTAATTCAACTGCAGTGCTGGATTCGAATCGCCGTAGACCTCTAACCACCTTTGAAAAATCGGCGCAGCAAAAGTGGATCCCGCGAAGGTCAGTGAGAATTCGGTGCCGCTTTCAGCAGCGTTCGTCCTCCCTTCCGGGGAAGGCTTGCAGGCACCGATTGTCAGCAGCAAAAAACATGTCCAAGACAAATAAACAGCGGTACGGGAAAATGATTGCATTTTTTTTCCTATCTACAATCTGTGATTGCTCGGAAATTTAAACCGGGGTCAGTCCTGCGCCCGAACGACTCTTTAAAATACAATCCAGAAGAACTGCTGAGCTCCTTACGTCGTCCGCTTAATACGGTGGACGCTGAAGGCCTCCATGACTCAATGGCCGTATTGTCTCCCAGCTCCTGCGATTAACTGAATTCACCGCTGATGTATTCCTTGGTCAGCTTTTCCTGGGGATTTTCGAAAATCTGTTTGGTCACCCCAAGCTCCACCAAATACCCGGTTCGCCCGCCTTCCGAAATATCCACCGATAAGAAGGCGCACTGGTCAGCCACGCGCAAGGCCTGCTGCATGTTGTGGGTGACTATGGCGATGGTGTATTTTTCTTTAAGCTCCAGCATCAGTTCTTCGATCGTGCGGGTGGCTATCGGATCGAGCGCCGAACATGGTTCGTCCATCAGCAAAACGGTCGGTTCGGTCGCGATCGCCCGAGCAATACACAGGCGTTGCTGTTGGCCGCCGGATAGGGACAGGCCGTTGTTTTTAAGCTTGTCTTTGACTTCGCTCCACAGGCCGGCACGGACGAGGGCTCTTTCGACCGCCTCGCCGATGTTTTCTTTGTAACGGTTTAAACGCAGCCCGAAGGCGACATTATCATAAATGCTCATGGAAAACGGGTTCGGCTGCTGAAAGACCATGCCGATATAGCGTCTCACCGCTACCGGGTCCACATCAGGGGCATAGATGTCCAGACCGTGAAACAGGACCTGCCCTTTCAGCCGGAAAATGCGGATCAAGTCATTCATCCGGTTTAAAGCTCTCAAAACCGTACTTTTGCCACACCCGGAGGGTCCGATAAACGCGGTGATGCGGTTGCGTTGGATTGGAATATAACTGTCCCGCACGGCTAAAAAATCACCGTAGTAGATCTCGTCGACTTTACAGTCGATCGCCACCGTTGAGGCAGTTTCGCCATCTGCCGACAGTACTGCCTGCTCGGTTTCACTTGCCATTTTTTCGGTTGACGCATCGTTCATTGGGTTGACTCCTTTAAACTTTCTTTTGACCGATTGCGCGACTGACGATGTTGAGAATTAACACCAAGACGACCAAAACCAGCGAGGCCGCCCAGGCCAGTTCAATCTGGTTGTCAAAAGGCATGCCGGAAAAATTGTAAATCAGAACGGCCAGAGAAGCCGTTGGTTCCATCAATTCTATGTTGCCGCCTTGAAACAGCCAGAAGTTGCTGAACAGGGCGGTGAAGAGCAACGGTGCGGTCTCACCGGCTGCCCGCGCCACTGCCAGAATAACACCGGTAATCATACCCGGCATGGCGGTCGGCAGCACCACTTTCCACACCACCTGGGTCGGGTTGCATCCCATGCCCACAGCGGCATCTTTCATCATGCGGGGAACCATTTTCATGGACTCTTCGGCGGTCAGCAGGACGATCGGTATCATCAGGATGGACAAGGCGATGCCGCCGGCGGGCGCGGAGTAGGTGCCGGTGACCAACACAACCGCTGCATAGGCAAAGACCCCGGCCAGAATCGAAGGCATACCGGTAAGGGTCTTGGCGCAAAAACGCGTCACATGGGCCACTTTGCTGTCCGGGGTGAATTCTGCCAGAAGGATGGCGGCCAGAATGCCCACCGGCACGCTGATCAGTATACCGATGCCGACCATGACCAGGGTCCCGACGATGGCATTGCCGAAACCGCCGCCGACTTCAAAAGCGGTGGGTGGCAATTGGGTAAACAGGTCGAGACTCATCCGGGAGCCGCCCCGGATGATCAGCATGATCAGCACCGAGAAGAGCGGAAGGCAGGCGATGATGGCCACAATCCAGGTGGCGGTGTTCAGAATGATATTGATGAGGGATCGGCGCTCCGTCAGCGAGCGCTGCAATTTAAGCGGCTCCACCGACGGCATTGGAAAGGCGCCCGTCATCGTATGGTTCATTTTTTCAACCCCCGTTCGGAATTTGTCAGGTTAACGACCGCCTGACCGATGATGTTGACCAGCAGGGTGATAAAGAGCAATGTCAGCGCGGCATACATCAGCACCTGGGTTTCCAATTCCCCGGCTTCGGGAAAATTTGAGGCCAGCAGCGCCGCCAGGGTGTTCCCCGGCGAGAACAGGGACAAGGTTATCTGGTTGGAGTTTCCCACCAGCATGGCCAGGGCCATGGTTTCCCCCAAGGCACGGCCCAGCCCCAGAATCAAGGCGCCGAAAATTCCGTTTTTGGCCGTCGGCAGCATGACCTTCAAAAT
>JASFIY010000121.1:0-6257 GCA_050122415.1 Desulfobacteraceae bacterium | reverse complement strand
CCGGGTTGGGGCGCGGCGACCCGGTGGTCTCCGACGGCCACAGCTTGCGGGTGCCGGTGGGCCGCGACCTCCTGGGGCGGGTGTTCAATGTTTTCGGCGAGACCATCGACGGCAAGGACCCGCCCCGCGAGATGACGCGCCGGACGATCCACCAGGCGCCGCTGCCGCTTGCCGGCCGGATGACCCGCGAGGAGATTTTCGTCACCGGCATCAAGGCCGTGGACCTTTTGGTGCCCCTGGAGCGCGGCGGCAAGGCTGGTCTCTTCGGCGGGGCCGGGGTGGGCAAGACGGTCCTGATCACCGAATTGATCCACAACACGGTCAGCCGACACCGGGGGGTCAGCATCTTTTGCGGGGTGGGCGAGCGCTGCCGGGAAGGCGAGGAGCTCCACCGGGAGATGGCCGCCGCCGGGGTGCTGGCCAACACCGTGATGGTCTTCGGTCAGATGAACGAATCTCCCGGGGCGCGTTTTCGGGTCGGGCACGCGGCCCTCACCATGGCGGAGTATTTCCGCGACGACCTGGGCCAGGACGTGCTGTTGCTGGTGGACAACATTTTCCGCTTCATCCAGGCCGGCATGGAACTCTCCGGCCTGATGGGCCGATTGCCCTCCCGCATGGGCTACCAGCCCACCCTGGGGACCGAGCTGGCCGCGCTGGAGGAGCGCATCGCCAGCTCCCACAGGGCCGCCATCACCTCCATCCAGGCGGTCTACGTGCCGGCCGACGATCTCACCGACCCTTCGGCCGTCCACACCTTCGCCCACCTCTCGGCCTCGCTGGTGCTGTCGCGCAAACGGGCCAGCGAAGGGCTCTACCCCGCTGTCGATCCGCTGGCCTCGCGCTCCGCGATGCTGTCGGCGGCGGTTGTCGGGGACCGCCACTACCGGGTGGCGCGGGCGGTCCGCAAAACCCTGGCCACCTATGACGAACTCAAGGATATCATCGCCATGCTGGGGCTCGAAGAGCTCTCGCGCGAGGACCGCGCCACCGTCGCCCGCGCCCGTCGCCTGGAGCGTTTCCTGACCCAGCCGCTCTTTACCACCGAGCACTTCACCGGCCATGCGGGGCGGATGGTGGACCTGGAGGAGACCCTGGGGGGCTGCGAGCGCATTCTGGCCGACGAGCTTTCCCAGGTGCCGGAAAACGCGCTCTACATGATCGGGGCGCTGGACGAGGCCCGCAACCGATGAAACTGACCGTTTTCTTGCCCACGGAGGTCTTTCTTGACGCCCAGGCCGCCAAGGTGGTCGCCGTGGGGCCAGTCGGGTCCTTCTGTCTGCTGCCGCGGCACATCGACTTTGTTACCGCCCTGGTGCCGGGGCTGCTGGGCTACCATGGTCCGGAAGGCGACGAGCACTTCCTGGCCGTTGAGGGGGGGCTCCTGGTCAAGCTCGGCGACCAGGTTCGGGTGTCCACCCGGCATGCCGTGCGCGGGGCGCTGGGGGAGCTGAAGGCCGCGGTGGAGCGCATGCTGGTGGTCGTCGACGAGCGCGAGCGCGCCACGCATTCGGCCTTGGCGCGTCTGGAGGCTGGTTTTATCCGCAAGTTTATCGATTTCGGCCGTCTGCACTAGAACGGCCGCAGCCCGAGAGATGCCATGACGATCCGCTCCCCAGACCCGCGCGAGCCCAGGCGCCCCAGCTTCCCCGAAGCGGTGGGGGAGGGCGAGCGGCGCAAGCTCCGATCGCGGCGCTCCGGGCAGCGGGGGCCGTGGTTCGGGATGGGGATGTTCGGTCTGGTGGGCTGGTCGGTGGCCGTCCCCACGGTGGTCGGCATCTTCGTGGGCGCCTGGATCGACGCCGCCCGGCCCGGCCGCTGGAGCTGGACCCTGATGCTGCTGGGCTTCGGGTTGATGGTGGGTGCGCTCAACGCCTGGTACTGGATTCAGCGGGAGCGCGGTGAAATCAACCGGGAGAGGGAAAACCAGGATGACGAGACTGCCTGAACTTTGTTTGGCGCTGGCCTGGGGGCTGACGCTGGGCGTGTACTATTTCGGCGGGCTGTGGTGGACGGTGCGCCGCCTGCCGGGGCGGGCCCGGCCCGGGCGGCTGCTGCTGGCCAGCTTTGGCCTGCGCCTGATCCCGGTTCTGATCGGTTTGGCGCTGCTCCTGGAGCGCGGGCCGGCCCCCATGGCCGCGGCTCTCGCCGGGCTGCTGGCGGTGCGCATCGTCCTGACGCGCCGCATCGTCCGCGGCGCCTGACGGGCTCGGGGCGGAAAGGAGCCCCCCGCCATGACGCTTACCCCGGATCACACCGTCTACTGGCGCTGGGACGGCCTGGCGCTGAACGCAACGATCGTTTTCACCTGGATCGTGATGGCCCTGCTGACGGCGGCGGCCGCAGCGGTCAGCCGGCGGCTGCGCGACGCGCCCCCCCTGGAGGCCGGCCAGAACCTGCTGGAGTCCGTCACCGGCGGCATTCTCGATCAGATCCGCGACATCACCCCCCACGCCCCGGAACAGCTGCTGCCCTTTCTGGGCACCCTCTTTCTTTTCGTCGCACTCTCCAACCTGCTGGCGGCGGTGCCGGGCTTTACGGCCCCCACCGGGTCGCTCTCCACCACGGCGGCCCTGGCGCTGTGCGTTTTTCTGGCGGTCCCGACATTCGGCATCCGCCGCTGCGGGCTGCGCCGCTATCTCCGAAACTACATTCGCCCCAATCCCCTGATGCTGCCCTTCAACATCCTGGGGGAAATGAGCCGCACCCTCGCCCTGGCCGTCCGCCTGTTCGGCAACATGATGAGCGGCGGCATGATCGTGGCGATCCTGGTGTCCATCGCCCCGTTCTTTTTCCCCGTGATCATGCAGCTTTTCGGTCTTCTGACCGGACTGGTGCAGGCCTACATCTTCGCGGTGCTGGCGGCGGTCTACATCGCGGCCGGGGCCGAGGTCCAGGAGCGCCGCCGGGCGCCAAACCGAAATAAGGAGAAGAGCTAATGGACAGTCTCATTCTCGTGGCCCTGGTGTCGGTCGCCACGGCCGGCATCTGCATGGCCGTCGGCTCCATCGCCCCGGCCCTGGGAGAGGGCCGCGCCCTTTCCCAGGCCCTGAACGCCATCGCGCAGCAGCCCGACGAGACCAACGCCATCACCCGGACGCTGTTCGTGGGCATGGCGATGGTGGAAAGCACCGCCATCTACTGTTTTGTGGTGGCCATGATCCTGCTTTTCGCCAACCCCTTCTGGAAATTCTTCTTGAGCCGGGCCGGAGGTTGAGGTGCTGATCGACTGGTTCACGGTGGCCGCCCAGGGGGTCAATTTCCTGATTCTGGTGCTGGTACTCAAAAAGTTTCTCTACGGCCCCATTACCCGGGCCATGGCCGCGCGCGAGGAGAAGATCGCCGGGCGGCTGGCGGAGGCCGCAACCGCCCGGGCGGAAGCCCGCCGGGAGGCTGCGGCCCTGGGGGCCGAGCGCGCCCGGCTGGAGGCCGACAAGCAGCGGCTGCTGGCGGCGGCCCGCGATGAAATCGGGCAGTGGCGTGAAAGCGCTTTGGCCGAAGCCCGGCAAGCCGTTGACGACGCGCGCCGGGGTTGGCTGGCGGGGCTGGCGGCGGAGCGCGAAGCCTTCTCCCGCCGGCTGCGGCGCCGGGTGGCCGAGGAGGTCGTGGCTTTAGGCCGCAGGGCCTTTCGGGACCTGGCCGACAACGACCTCGAAGCCCGGGTGGTGCACACTTTTTTGGCCAAGGCCCAAAGCGCCGGCGGCGAACTGCCGCCCGGGGCCGCCGCCGGTGGAGGTCCGCTGGTGGTGGAGACCGGGTTTGCCGCCGAAAACGGCATCCGCCGCCAGCTGGTGGACGGCTTGGCGGCGCTTTTTCCCAGGGCCGGCGAGACTCAAATCGCGCTGACCCCGGAACTGGGCTTCGGCCTGCGGCTGACCCTCGGCCAGTGGCAGGTGGAGTGGAACCTGGACTGGTATCTGCGGGAGTTCGAGGCGGCGCTGGGGGAGACCCTCGTGTCACACCAGGGGATCGGATCGGATGAGCGGTGATCTGGAAAAGGCCGTAAACGGCGTGCTCGCCGGAGTGGCGCAGACCGTGGCGGAGTTCAGCCCCCAACTGCGGCCCGAGGAGATCGGCCGGGTGCGCTTCACCGGTCAGGGCATCGCGCGGGTCGAAGGCCTGGGAAACGTAAAGGCCGAAGAGCTGGTTGTGCTCGGGGGGAGCGTCGCCGGCATGGCGCTGGACATCCTGCCTGAAACGGTGGGCGTCGTGCTTCTGGCCGCGGGGGAGGGCCTTCGGGCCGGGGACAGGGTCCAGCGCAGCGGACGGGTGCTGGATGTGCCCGTGGGGCCTGCGCTGCTGGGGCGGGTGATCGATCCCCTGGGGCGGCCCCTGGACGAGCGCGAGCCGCCGGCGGCGGCGGAGCGTCGGGCGGTGCAGCAGGAGGCGCCGGAGATCATCCGGCGGGCGCCGGTGGAAAAGCCGTTGCAGACCGGACTGAAAGTCGTCGACGCCCTGATTCCCATCGGACGGGGTCAGCGGGAACTGATCCTGGGCGATCGCCAGACGGGCAAAACCGCCATCGCCCTGGACACCATCATCAACCAGAAGGGCGGGGACGTGGTCTGCGTCTACTGCGCCATCGGCCAGCGGGCCTCGGGGACGGCCAAGGCGGTGGAGCTGCTGACCCGCCACGGTGCCCTGGCCTACAGCGTCGTGGTGGTGGTGGAGGGTGACGACCCGCCCGGTTTGCAGTTCGTCGCCCCTTACGCCGCCACCACCATGGCCGAGTATTTCATGGAACAGGGGCGCGACGTGCTGATCGTCTACGACGACCTCACCCGTCATGCCCTGGCCTACCGCCAGCTCTCGCTGCTGCTGCGCCGCCCCCCGGGGCGGGAGGCTTTTCCCGGCGACATCTTCTATATCCATTCGCGCCTCCTGGAACGGGCCACCCGCCTGAAACCCGAATCCGGCGGGGGCTCGCTGACCGCCCTGCCCATCGTCGAAACCGAGGCCCAGAACATTTCGGCCTATATTCCCACCAATCTGATTTCCATCACCGACGGCCAGATCTACCTGTCGCCGGAACTCTTCCAGAAGGGGCTTTTGCCGGCGGTGGACGTGGGCCTCTCGGTGTCCCGGGTGGGCGGCCGTGCCCAGCTGCCGGCCTACCGCGAGGTGGCCGGCGATCTGCGCCTGACCTACAGCCAGTTCCAGGAGCTGGAAACCTTTGCGCGCTTCGGTACGCGCCTGGACGAGCGCACCCGCCAGACCCTGGTTCACGGCCGGCGGATCCGGGAGGTGCTGCTTCAGGATCGCTTTGCGCCCCTATCCCCGGCCCAGCAGCTGGCGGTGCTGCTGGCGGCCACCCGCGGCCTGCTGGACCCGGTTCCCCTGGAGCAGATGGCCACGGCCCAGGAGGCCCTGCTGGCGGCCCTGGAGGCCCGGCCGGATCTGGCCGACGACCTGCTGGGGGCAGGGGACGCCGAGCCCCGGGGTCTTGAATCCCTGCTGGCGGTGCTGCGGGAAGCGCTGGCGCCTTTCGCCGCCGCCGAGGCCAGCGGCGCGACCGGCTCCGACGAGGCCTGATGCGCATGCAAACACTGGAAGCCCTCAAGAAAAAGATCACCACCGCCCAGGACCTGCTGGGGGTGGTCAAGACCATGAAGCGCATGGCGGCCATCAACATCCGGCATCTGGAAAAGGCCGTGGCCTCCCTGGAGGATTACGAACGCAGCGTGGCCTTGGGCTGGCAGGCGCTCCTGCGGCGGCCGGGGGCGGTGGGGCCCGTGCGCACGGCGGGGCCGGCGGTGTGCGTGGTGGTCGGTTCGGACCAGGGGATGTGCGGACAGTTCAACGAGGCCGTCTTGAACCACGCCCTGTCCGGTGGGGACCGGGAAGGGCTCTCCTTCTGGGCGATCGGCGACCGGGTGCGGGCCGGGCTGGCCGATGCCGGCCGGCCGGCCGAAAACCACCTGCCGCTGCCCGGTACCCTGGAAGGGGTCGGCGGCACGGTCCAGGAGCTGGTCCGGCGTCTGGCCGCGCTGCAGCCGGTCGCCGCGGTAATCCCGGTCTTTGTTGTCCATCAGCGCCTCCAGAAGGGGGAGGCCTTCGCACCGCTGCGCCAGAAGCTGCTGCCCCTTGACCGCTCCTGGGTGGCCGCC
Source organism: Desulfobacteraceae bacterium (assembly GCA_050122415.1). Lineage (GTDB taxonomy): Bacteria > Desulfobacterota > Desulfobacteria > Desulfobacterales > JAABRJ01 > JAABRJ01. The sequence goes on along the minus strand of JASFIY010000121.1, from coordinate 150 downwards.
CGGCGCGCGTCAGCCTGGCCCGGCCGCTGTCTGCCGATGCTGGGCCTGTCCCGCGAGGCGCTCTTTCACCATCTTTTTCGGCAGTACCTCTTCGTGTCGCTGTTCAGGTCCCTGGCGCAGTCCATGGCCAGTGAAAACGCCGCCCGCCTG
>JASFIY010000120.1:0-6271 GCA_050122415.1 Desulfobacteraceae bacterium | reverse complement strand
GGTCGCCCCCACCGGCAGGCCCAGGAAAATAGTCACGATGTTGAGCAGCTCGTTCTGGGAGGCGTGCGTCAGGCGCTCCACCACCTTGGCCTCCCGGAAGAGGTTGCCCAGCATGAACATCGCCACCAGCGGGGCCGAGGCCGGTACCAGCAAAATGATGACGACCGCCCCCACGATGGGGAAGAGGATTTTCTCCAGCGGCTTGACCTTGCGCCCCTTCTGCATGCGAATGACGCGCTCGCTGCGGGTGGTGAGGAGCTTCATGATGGGGGGCTGGATGATGGGCACCAGCGCCATGTAGGAGTAGGCCGCCACCGCGCAGCTGCCCAGCAGGTGGGGGGCCAGCTTGGTGGCCAGAAAAATCGTCGTGGGGCCGTCGGCCCCGCCGATGATCCCGATGGTCGCCGCCTCCTTGAGATCGAAGCCCATGGCGTAGGCCGCAAAAAAAGTGAGGTAAACACCGGCCTGGGCACCGGCGCCCAGAAAGATCAGCCGCGGGTTGGCCAGCAGGGGCCCGAAGTCGGTCAGGGCCCCCAGCCCCAGGAAAATCAGCGGCGGGATCACCTCCCACTGGATGCCGTAATGGTAGAACCGCCAGAGCAGCCCCTCCCCGGGCGTCATCAGGCCGCTCAGGGGTAGGTTGACCAGCAGGATGCCGAATCCGATCGGCAGCAGCAGCAGGGGTTCGTAGTCCTTGGCAATCGCCAGGTAGATCAGGACCAGGGCGATGACCCACATGGCCAGCATGCCCGGCGTCAGATAGAAGACACCGGATGTCTTGAAAAGCGCGATGAGGGTGTCCATTTACTTTTCCTTGGGGCCTCCGATCTTGTCGGTCACCGTGGATGTCAGCCGAATGGCGCCGTAGAGCACCGTCATGGCGACAAAAACGCCGCCAAGGCCGGAGATGAAAATGGTGATCGCCTCTTCCATCGCTGTTCTCCTTGTGCTGCAGGCTTGCCGGCGGGCGTCGCACAGCCGCCGGCTTATTGGGTCAAAGGCCACTGGCCGCGCTCCTCCAGAACCGCCTGGAGGGTCTTCAGGGCAGCGTTGGTGGCCGGCATCCCGCCGTAGATGAAGGTCTGAAAAATGGTTTCGGCGATTTCCCGCGGGGTGCAGCCCACGTTCAGGGCGGCTTGCAGGTGCAGCTTGAGCTCGTCCAGACGCGAGAGCACCGTCAGGGCCGCGACGGTGATCAGCTGACGGGTTTTGTGCGGGATTTTTTCCCGTCCGTACATCTGCCCGGTGATGAAAAGCGACAGGTCGCGGGCGAGGTCCTTGTCAAACGACCGCCACAGTTCGTAGGGTTTTTCGCCCTGAACGCCTTCAAAGTACAGGGCCGCCACTTTCTTGGTCTTGTCCACAATCTCCTGGCTCACGGCAATATCTCCTCGATGGTTGGGGTCTTGACGGCGCCCCGCTGCGGCAAAGGGCGGGATGCCGGGGGCGGGCCGGCGGCTTGCAGTGGCCGCTCCCCGGCGGAAACGCCGCTGATGCTAGCGGTTGGCCTTGCGGATCCCCAGTTGATCCTGGGCGATGATCCATTTGCAGATATTCGAGGAGCCTTCCACCATGGTGTAGGTCGGCGCATCGCGGTAGAAGCGGGCCACCGGGTACTCGGTGGAATAGCCGTAGGCCCCCAGGATGCGCATGGCGTAGTTGGCGCACTTGTTGACCGCCTCCCCGGCAAAGTACTTGGCCATGGCCACATCCAGCCCGTTGTTGAGCTTGCCCTGATCCTTGGCCCAGGCGGCCTTGTAGACCAGCAGGCGGGCGGCCTCGATTTCGGTGGCCATCTGGGCGATCATGTCCTGGTTCATCTGGAAGGTGCCGATCGGTTTGCCGAACTGCTTGCGGTCGTTGCAGTATTTGACGGCGGTGTCCAGGCAGGCCTGGGCCAGGCCGACGGCCCCGGCGGCGGCGGAAAGACGGGTCTGGTTGAGGGAGCTGAACACGATGCGGGCGCCGTCACCGGGCTGGCCGAGGATGTTCTCCTTGGGGATGCGGGTGTCGCTCAGGAAAACCTCCCCGGTGGGGCTGGAGTGGGAGCCCATTTTGTCCAGGCCCGAGGTCTTGACGCCGTTGAAGTTCTTGGGTTCCAGAACGAAGGCCGAAAGCCCCCGGGAGCCCTGGGAGCGGTCGGTGTAGGCGTAATAGATCAGCACGTCGGCGACGTTGGCGTTGGAAATCCAGGTCTTGGAGCCGTTGAGCAGCCAGTGGTCGCCCTTGTCCTCGGCGGCGGACTGCATGGCCATGACGTCGGAGCCGGCATCCGGCTCGGTGATGGCGAACCCGCCGATGTATTCGGCGCTGACCAGCTTGGCGATGTACTTCCGGCGCAGTTCCTCGCTGCCGTATTTGTAGATGGTGAAGGCGCAGCCCAGGGTCTGCATGTTGACCTGCACCCGCAGGGAGCTGGACGCGCGCGCGATCTCCTCGGTAACGATCATGGCCGCCAGCCAGCCCATATCCTCGCCGTTGTATTGTTCAGGGATCACCGTGCCGAAAAACCCCAGCTCGCCCATGGGCTTCATGGCCTCCTTGTAGGGCAGGTAGTGGTTGGCATCCCATTCGTCGGCGTTGGGGGCGATTTTCTTGGCGGCGAATTCCCGCACGGCATCCCGCAACATCTCTAAGTCTTTGGAAAGTTTGAAATCCATGGTGTCCTCCTGGGTGAAGTGGGGTGAAAAAATTGCGGGCGGCCGGGGTTTAAATCACCCCGTTTTGCCGCAGGTTCTCGATTTCAACGGCATTCAGGCCGAAGCGCGCCTGCAGAATCTCCTCGGTGTGCTCCCCCAAAAGCGGCGGGTGCCGATCGATGTCGCAGGGGGTCTGGCTGAGCTTCATCGGGCTGGCCACCATTTTGACCGTCCCGGCGGTGGGGTGCGGCACCTCGGCCAGCATCCCGCGGAAGAGCAGCTGGGGATCGGAAAAGACCTTGTCGAAGGTGTTGATCGGACCGCAGGGAATTTTCAGCTTGCCCAGCTCGGCCAACCACTCCTGCGCCGGCCGTGCGCGCATGGCCTGGGCCACCAGCGGGATCAGCGCGTTGCGGTTTTTGACCCGTTCGGGGTTGGTGGCGAAGCGCGGGTCGTGGGCCAGATCGTCGAGCCCCGCCAGCTGGCAGAATTTCTGCCACTGCAGGTCGTTGCCCACCGCCAGGGCGATATAGGTGTCGTCCCGGGTCAAAAACGGCTGGTAGGGCACGATGTTGGGGTGGGCGTTGCCGTAGCGTTTGGGAAGCTCGCCGGAAACCAGGTAGTTGCTGCCCACGTTGGCCAGCCAGGCCACCACCGAGTCCAGCAGGGCCATGTCGATGTACTGGCCCTGGCCGGTTTTCTCCCGGTGCCGGAGGGCCGCCAAAATGGCGCTGCAGGCAAACATCCCGGTGGTGATATCGACAATCGCCACGCCGACCTTCATGGGCGGTCCTTCGGGCTCCCCCGTGAAGCTCATCACGCCGCCCATGCCCTGAATCATGAAGTCGTAGCCGGGCTGATCCTTGTAAGGACCGTCCTGCCCGAAGCCGGTGATGGAGCAGTAGATGATGCCGGGGTTTTCCCTGCGCAGGTCCTCGTAGCCCAGTCCCAGGCGGTCCAGGGTGCCGACCATGTAGTTTTCGATGACGATATCGCTTTGACGGGCCAGCTTGCGGATCAACGCCTGCCCCTCGGGGTGCTTGAGGTTGACCGTCAGGCTGCGCTTGTTGCGGTTGACGCACAGATAGTAGGCCGCCTCGCCGCCGGCTTCCGGCGGGCCCCAGCGGCGGGTGTCGTCCCCCACCTGCGGCCGTTCGACCTTGATCACGTCCGCCCCGAGATCGCCCAGCATCATGGAGCAGTAGGGCCCCGCCAGGACCCGCGAGAGGTCCAAGACGGTGATGTCACTCAACGGTTTTGGATTCGCCTGCATTGATGTCTCCTTTTTCTGACGTCCTGCCTTGCAATTCCCCATCGTAGCCCATGACCTGGGAAAACTCCCGAGCGGTCTGGCACAGTTCCCGGAGGCAGAATTCCCGGTGCCGGTCATCCTTGTAGCGAATCTCCGGCAGGGCCAGGCTGAGGGTTGCCACCAGCCGGCCGCGGTGGTTGAGAACCGGCGCGCTCAAAGACCCCAGGCCGGGGTTGCGCTCACCCAGGCTGACCGCGTAGCCCTGGGCCGCAATTTTCGCCAATTCCCCCCGCAGGGCGTCCAGATCGGTCACGGTGTGGTGGGTCAGGGGGGGGATGGCGGTCAGGTTCCGCAGATAGCGCTCACGGAATTCAGGCTCACAGAACGCCAGCAGACATTTGGAGGAGCCCCCGGCGTAAAGGGGGGAGCGGCTGCCGATGGGCATCGTGGCTTTGAGCGTTTGGGGGGACTCCATATTGTCGATGCAGACCCGGTCGGTGCCCTCGAGGATATTGAGGTGCACGGTCTCCCGGGTGCGGTCCACCAGCCGTTGCATGAAGGGCTGGCTTGCCCGGGTGATGGGGTAGGTGCCCTTCAGGGCGCGGAGAAAGCCGTAATAGACGAATCCCAGGCGATACTGGCGGGTGGCCGCGTCCTGCTCCACAAAAGCGTTGGCCTTGAGGATCTGGAGGATGCGCTGAACGGTGGCCGGGCTGAAGCCGAGATGCGCGCTGAGTTCGCGGACCCCCCAGGAGGGGCGATCGGCCTGGAAAGCCAGCAGGATTTGCAGGGCTTTTTCAATGGAATTTAAATGGGCCTTTTGTTTCATATATCAAAACACTGTTTTATTTTCACCCCGTATGCCAGCCTGAAATCGGTTTGTCAAGAAGAATCTACAGGTGCTGAAACCGGCCGGGAAGGCTTGCGGCGGAAGGCTTTCCGGAAAACCGGGTGCCGGGATGGCCGCCCGGCCAAGGGGTCCGGGTAAGCCGGCCGATTGGGAAAAGGGCCCTATTCCAGGGAGTCTGCGAGCGCTCTGCGGCAGGCCCTGACGGCGGCCAGGGCCGTGGCGAGGGCCAGACCGCTGCCGCACTTCATGCGCACCCAGTCCTGGTGGGCCAGGATGGCGCCGGCGGCAAAGAGATGGGTGAAGGCCGGCCGGCCGCTGGCGTCCAGCGGTCGGAAGTGGCGGTCGGTCTCGATGCCCGCCTGGTTGACGGGGTGGCCGCGGAGATCCAGAAAATCCCGGCGATGCCACTGCCGCCGCTCCTGGGGCTGAAATACCGGCAGATCCAGGAGTGCTTCTCGGATGCCGCTGCGCTCGGCGCGCAGACCCGCCCCCAGAAAGCGGCCGGTGGCCAGCAGCAGGCTGCGGCACGCCAGGCGTGTTTGAATGCCCGTGGGGGCCGTCACCTGAAGCACGAACCCCGCCTCGCCCCGCGGCTGCACCGCCGTTACCCGCTGCTCCAGAAAGAGCCGCACCCCCTTGCGGGGCAGGTGCTGTTCACAGGTTTCTTTAAGCCGCAGGCCGGGAACTGACGGCGGAATCGAAGGGATTTCAAAAACCGGCCGCTCCAGGGCCGCCGAGAGCGCCGCGGCCACTGCGCGGCACCGCGTGACCCCGAGGATAGCCGGCAGCCCCACCACCTCGGCCCCATCCAGGTGCGGGCGGAGGGCGGCCGCCAGATCCTCGATGGTCGGGGGCAGTTCCATGGCGCGGGCCATCTTTTCGGGGAAGACTTCCCCGGCGATCGCACCGGGAAAGGCCACCGTTGCGGTGCGCAGCTGGGGCCAGGACAATGCCAGGCTGACCGCCAGCTGACGCGCGCTGAAACCCTCGAGGCCTTTGACGGCCGCGATCAGGCAGGGGCGAGCGGCCGCACGGGCCGCGACACCCGGCTGCATGGTCAGCGGCAGGGCATAGGTCAGTTTGGCGGTCCCCAGGGAGGTCAGCACCGGCGTGTTGCGCCCCGGATCGATCCAATAGGGCAGGCCGGCGCCGGTCAGGAAGGCACAAAATTCGGTGAATGCTCCCTGGATGTCGGCATTCGAAAGCCGGGCGTACGGGTGTTGCGGGAGGTCCCGGCGGAGAGCATCCACGGCCGCCCAGGGGTCCTGCCAGAGCCTGCCCGTCGCCATGGGGTGAACGCCCAGCAGATCCAACAGCCCGCTGGCGAAAATGATCTCAGCGCTGCTGCCCACCTGGGCCACGCTCAGACCGCGATTGGCCGCAAACAGTGCGGCGGCCATGCCGGCCATGCCGGCCCCGATGACGGTCAGGTCAACCGGCGCTGTCTCCTTGTCGGTCATGATTTGGGCTGTTCCTGTTGGGGGGGCGGACCGCGCCGGCCTCCCGGTTGCCCGCCGGGGGAAAAATCAG
>JASFIY010000119.1:0-6301 GCA_050122415.1 Desulfobacteraceae bacterium | reverse complement strand
TTTTCCTCCAGAATAAAGCCGTAGCCCTTGTTTTGATCAAACCATTTGACAACGCCGCTGGCCATCTCGACATGCTCCTTGGGTTGTGCGTTGACCACCACAGCGGCCGGTCCCACACCTCGAGATAGACGCGCCGGACGCGCCTGCCGCTTTCTCGAAGCACTAAGGGCCTCGGCAAGAAATAATTTTACATCTTACTTGTCTTTTGGCCCGTCCTCGGCGCTACATCCGCCGCCACATATCGCGATATGCGCCGGCGGATGGGCCTTGATGACGAACCAAAATCCTTCGCCATATTGTTGAATTATTTCTTGCCGCGACCCTAACAGTATTCGACGCTGATCTTGCAGACGGAGCCCTTGGCACCGCTGAACGCCTGGCGCTGCAGGACTTTGGCGCGGGACAGGGGGCGAAGGCCCTCCGGGCCTTGGGGCGCCCCGGAGTCGCCGACGGACGCGCCTCTCGGCCAGACCAATATGGTCCGCCCCTCGGCGAGGACCGAATCGAACGCGGGGTTGCAGGTGAAACAAATCCCCTTTTCGGTGCAGGTGGTCATTTCGGCATCGAAGGTTTTATCCGCGCCGGGAAGACTGCAGACGATGGGGATTTGGGGCGCATGCCGACGGAAATCCGCATTTTTCATCTCACCCCCCTTTCCTCCACGCACCCCTTGCGCGCGGTTGGCCCATTCGGGTTTTCCCAAGCCGGCCCGGGTCTTTGCGACACCGATGACCACTGGTTCTCTTCTAGTCCAGTTCAAAGCCGAAGACAATCACCACAAGTGGTTATTTTGATCCAAAAACGCAGCGGGGCACCCTTTGGAAAAGGGCCGAGACGGGTCAAGCGGTCGCGCGGAGTTTCAGGAGATGACGCTGCTGAGCGACGCGCTGAAATGGCCGGGCAACTGCGGCAGCGACGGGTAGCTGTTGGCGCAGTTCTGCAGCGCCTGGTTGAGGGTAACCAGCGCCGTGTCGTAAGCCTCTTTGGCCGCCCGGTAGGCGGGCATCAGCACATTATCGCATGACCACAGCGCCGTGTTGTAAGCTGCCCAGTCCTGCAGGGGGGCGTTCTGCGGCGGCCGTTTGGGCCTGGATGGTTTAACGGGCATGGTCGGCAGCGTGGGCAGCAGATGCGTGCTGCGGGCGAGCGTCTCGCAGGATGAGCGCGCAGTGGCCAGCGGCCCCTGGAGGGTCGAGCGGGCGGGCAGCGGCCGTTGCAGGATCCCGGTGGTGTTGATCGGCGCCCTCAGGCCCGCGCCCCATGCCGGGAAGGGCTGGCCGTTGGGATGGGGCCCTTTGACCCGCACCTCGATCCCGCCGAGGAGCCGCGCCGAGAGGGTGGTGCCGTTCAGGTTGACCTCGATGTTGGGTGCGGCAGTGCGGTATTGCAGGCTGCCCACGCCCGGCACATCCTGCCAACTTCGCGCCGCACGGCTGTAAGTCCGCGACCCGGCAGGGGCCGCATTGCCGGCGCTGAGCTCCGGGAAGTCGAACCCCGCAGCGGGCCAGCCGCCGAAGCTCGCCCGCACCCTGCCCGCCGGGATGCGCAGCAGCGGCGCGAGTCCCAACACCGTCAAGCGGGCACCGATCTCGACGGGCGCCCCGGGCGTCAGGATCAGGCCGTTGCTGACGATATTCAGGTCCCAGTGGAAGAGCGCCCGGCCATCGGAGGCGATCTCGGCGTCCAGACTGCGCTCGCCGCCGAACGCCACCCGCACCTTGTCCAGATGCAGGCAAAGCGTCCCGTTCTGCCGGCGCCCGAAGACAAGCGCGGTATCGTTGCGCCGGAAAATCTACCCGGAGGTCGGCAGCAAGGCGATCTGGGCGCCGGTGAGCAGCGGCACTTCGAACGGCCCGTCCCGGAGTGCGAAGGTCGCATCCCGTTCCAGGTTCCACTGGTTGTCGGGGCGCCGGAAGAGGCGCAGCCCACCGCCCCGTACCCCGCAGGTTTCACGCGCCGGGGCCTGATAAAGAAAGGGGGCGGTTTTGCTCGCGCGTTTCGACTTTTTACCGTCTCCTCACTCCCAGTGGATGCACTCCACCGGGCAGGTTTCGATGGCCTCCTCGATGCACTCCTCGGGGCCGCCCTCCTCCATGATCACATGGGCCTTTTCGGCGTCCTCGTCAAAACCGAAGACCTCCGGGCAAAGTTCGACGCAGCTTTCGCACCCGATGCACTCTTCCGTTTCAATAACCACTTTTTTGCCCATCTTGACTTCCCTCCTGCGATGTAGGCGGTGATGGTTGGGATGGGGGCCCGCCGAAGCCTCAGGGCCTCGGCAAAGCGGAACACCCGCGGGTCCCGGGTCATGTCAAATAGGCGTCGCGCGGCTCATCCAAAAGCGCGTGAAACGCCTCGTGCTTTCCCGGACCGATGCGTTCGCGTTCAAGCCTTTGAAAGGCCTCGAAAAGCTCGGAATCGGCCTTCACGTCCAGACGAGCATCGGCCATCGGGAAAAGAACGGTGTTTTCCTTACAGTCGGGCGCCACCGCGGCCACCCGGGCGCCCCGGTAGCGCGCCTCGGTGTAGAAGTGGGCGTCGGGGGTGCGCGTCATGGGCAGGTTGGTGCCCCAGACGATGAAGTAGGAGGACTCGAACCAGTCGGCGCTTTCGGGCACGTCGGTCTGCTCGCCCCAGATCTGGGGCGAGGCCGGCGGCAGCTCGCAATACCAGTCGTAGAAGCTGATAATGGCGGCGCCGATCAGCGACAGCAAGCGGGAGCCCGACGCGCAGCAGACCATGGACTTCGCCGAGATCGGGGAGAAACCGAAAATGCGGTCCGTACCAAAGGTCTTGATGGTGTGGATGAGGGCCGCGGCGATCATCGTCGCGGCCTTGTCCCAGGTGGCGCGCAGGAAGCCGCCCTTGCCGCGTTGCGCCTGAAAGCGGCGGCGGGACTGGTCGTCGCCGACAATGGTGGCCCAGGCGGCGACAATCGCGCTTTTATTTTTAAAATGGCGGACGAGGGCTGAGGGCACAAGCCCCACTCGCTCCTCAACTGCGACGACGCCCAGAGCCAGGACGCCTTCGGTGCGGACGATTTCCAGGGCCGCTTCGGCAATCTGGTCATGCCGTATCTCGGTTTTGAGACGCTTCTTGGCCATTGGCCAATTTTAGGAGAAAACCACTCCACATAATTGACAAACTTCGTTGCTTGTCAAGAAAAATGCAATCGCCTGAAGCGGTAAGGACGCTCCCCAAGACGTTCGGCGGTCTGAAAGCTCGGGGAAAAAATTCCCGGGCGGAATCATCGGGTCCGCCCGGCGGTTTCGGAATGGTCGTCAGGCGCCGGCTGCCGGCGGCGGGGTTTGCACGACGGGCAGGGTCAGGGTGAGACAGGTCCCGCGGCCCTTTTGGGCGACGATCTCCAGGCAACCGCCCAGCATCCGCGCCCGCTCGTCCATTGCGGCAAGCCCCAGGCCTCTTTCGGTCACGTGCCGCTGCCAGCTCTCCTGGATGTCAAAGCCGCGGCCGTCGTCCTGGATCTGGAAGACCACCCGGCCGCCTGTTTTACGGACCTCCACGGCAACGTGGCGCGCATCGGCATGCTTGCGGATGTTGTTGAGGGCCTCCTGCAGGATGCGATAGAGAATAAGCTGGTCGGCGGAGGAAAACAGGTCGTCGACCTCCGTCGACTTGAGAGACGTGGCGATGCCGGTTTGCTTTTCGAAGTCGTAGAGCATCCACCTCAGGGTCGCGCAAAGTTTGAGGTCCTCGATGATCGCGGGACTCAAATCGCGGGACAGGTTGCGCATGCTTTCAATGATGCGGTCGACGAATTTCAATATGTTTTGACACTCGGCTTTGAGCTTGCCCTGGTCCCTGCGCAGCTGGCTGACAGCGGTGGCCAACTGCAGTTTTAAAACCGCCATGTTCTGGGCCAGGTCGTCGTGAATTTCCAGCGAAATGCGGCGGCTCTCGTTTTCCTGGGCGGCCAGCAGCCGGGAGGACAGAAACCGCAGCCGCTTTTCCGATTCCCGCAGGAATTTTTCGGCCTTTTTGCGCTGGGTGATGTCCTCAACGCAGCCTTCCAGATACAGCGGCCGGTCCTTTTCACCCCGCACCTTCCAGACCCGGAATTGCCCCCAAAAAGTCGAGCCGTCCTTCTGGCGATAGTGGATCTCGGTTTCCGTGGGGCTTTCGCTTGCCATCACCAGCTGTATTTTGGCGGGCCGGTCGGCGGGATTGGCGTACAGTTCCAGGGCGCTGCTTCCCAGAGACGACAGCAGATCCTCGGGGGTGTCATAGCCGAACATCCTGGCAAAAGCCGGGTTGACGGTGAGCAACTCGCCGTCCACGGTCCCCTGAAACAGGCCGAGGACCGTGTCTTCGAACATTCGCCGGTATCTTTCCTCACTTTCCTTCAAATCCTCCTGGGCCTTTTTGCGCTGGGTGATGTCCTGGAGGCAGACAACCGCCATTTCACTTTTCAAGGGTCCCAGCGGCGCGGTGGAGACCAGCAGGTGCATTTCATCCGGGGCGCTGGTGTTGCCCAGCGGCAGCGCGGCCTCGACCTCATGGTGGGCCTGGCCGGTGTGCAGGGTGTCCTCGACGATGGCGCGCACGCTGCAGGTCTCGCAGTTGGGTCCGTAGCCGCACCCCCGGGGGTCATCCTGGGCGTTGCGGCATCCCAAAGCCTCCCCCCCTGTGAGCCCGATGATTTCCTCCTGGCAGCGGCCGGAAATCGCCAGCGCCACGCGATTGGCCCGGCAGACCCGGGTTTGTGCATCCACCAGCACGATTGCCACCGGGGCGTTTTCAAAAACGGCGGCCAGCTCGGATTGGCTCTTGCGCAGCGCCTTTTCAATCTCCTTTTCCCGGGTGACGTCGCGGGCGCAGCCGACCGTGCCGATCATTTCGCCCTTTTCGTTAAAAAAGGGCGCCTGATGCACATCCAGCACGATCGCCCGATCCCTGACCCAAACCTCCTCCACAAAGCGCAGCGATGCTTTGCTTTTCCTGACAGCGGCGTCCGAATCGCGCCACTTCGCACCGAAAGCGTGGCGATAGCCGGCCGCCCGTTCGCGCCCGGCAAAGAAGCCGTCCGTTTTGCCCATGGCCGCATCCGGGCTCCCGCACATCAGCAGTTTGTCGCAGATCGCCTGGTTGGCCAGGATGTAGCAACCGTTCAAATCCTTGGCCCAGATCAGATCGGGCACGGTATCGACCGTCAGCCGCAGCAGGGCATACAAATCGCCGTACTTGCGATCCTTTTGCCGGGCGTGGGCCTCGACCTGTTCGCGGGTTTCGATTTCCCGCTGCAGCTGCTGGTTGGCGATCTTCAGCTTGGCCGTGCGGGCCAGCACGCGCCTTTCCAAATCCTCATGGGCCTCTTTGAGGGCCGCATCCGCCTGGAGACGCGCGGTGATGTCGGTCACCACCGCGATGAAGCCGGCCACCCGGCCTTTGGGGTCCCGTTTGTAATCCCAGTCCACCTGGAGGTCGAGGATGCGGCCGCCTCTCGCCCGGATCCGGTTTATCCACTGGGTGGCCTCGGGCCGTTCCTTGACGAGGTAGGCAAGACGTCGGCGGATGCCTTCTTTGGCCTCCTGGGAAACCTGAAAATCGCTGATCTTGCGGCCAAGGATTTCGCCTTCGCCGTAACCGAGGAGCCGGCTGAGAGCGGCGTTGGCGAAAGTGATCGTGCCGGTGACGTCTATTTCCAGAATTCCGTGGGAAATGGTCTCGACAATGGCGCGGTAGCGCTGTTCGCTTTTGTAAAGCGCCTCTTCGGCCCTCTTTCTTTCGGTGGTCTCGGCCGTCAACTCCACCACGGCCGCGATGCCGCCATCGAGGTCCAGGATCGGAACGCCCTGGAGGTACCAGTGTCGGCCGTCGGGGGTCTGCTTTTCGGTCGCCTGGGGGCGGCCGGTTTTGCGGGCGCGCACCACCAGGCAGTCTTGGCAGGGGGTTGGGCGTTGGGCCCAGACCTCGTGGCAAAAGCGACCGGTCAGTTCCTCCCGGGTAAGGCCGGCGGACGCGCAAGCCGCCCGGTTGGCCCACAACACCCGCATCTGGGCATCATGAAAGACCACATGCTCCAGCAGGCTGTCGAGAATGGTCTGCGTCCCGTCCTGGGTGCGGGCCAGGTCCACGGCGAGAAGGCTGCAACCTGCCGCCGGCGTCTGCCCGCATCGCTGTTGCCGCCGCAAGTGGTTCAGTTCATCGATGAGTTGCGCTTTGGTTTTGTAGCGATCCTTCATGGGGTCCTCACTGTCTGGCCACAACCCATAGCCTAAAACGGTATTTTTTTAAACTTCCAGATCCCCGCAAAGGGGATCAAAACCCGGGGTTTGGTCGT
>JASFIY010000118.1:0-6310 GCA_050122415.1 Desulfobacteraceae bacterium | reverse complement strand
GAATTATCTCATAAGCCCTTGATTTAATTGGCGGGAGCGACGAGACTCGAACTCGCGACCTCCGGCGTGACAGGCCGGCGTTCTAACCAACTGAACTACGCCCCCGTATGCTGATCAAGCCGTCCGAAAAAATGGTAGGCGGAACAGGGCTTGAACCTGTGACCCTCGGCTTGTAAGGCCGATGCTCTCCCAACTGAGCTACCCGCCCGCAAATCATTGCTGCCTGGCGATTAGTTTCCTCGAAAGAGGGCTGAACTAATACCGATTCACCCGGATAAAGTCAAGGCCAAAAGAGCGCCGCGTGCAAAAAAACCCGATTAATTGATGGCGGTTCGGGCATCCGGCTGTTTATCCGCGCTGACGTCGAAATAGATGTCGCTGCCCTGGAAGAGGGTGTCGCCCTCCGCCAGCACCAGGGCATGGGTCATGACCTCGTCCATATGTTCCACCGTCACGATTTCCAGCTGCTTGGCGATGCTGGCCGGGATATCTTTCAAATCCTTTTCGTTGTCCGCCGGGATGAGCACCTTGCGGATGCCGGCCCGATGGGCGGCCAAAATTTTTTCTTTCAGACCGCCGATGGGCAGCACCCGCCCGCGCAGGGTGATCTCCCCGGTCATGGCGATATCGCGGTGCACCGGGCGTCGGGTGAGCGCCGAGACGATCGAGGTGCACATGGAGATGCCCGCCGAGGGGCCGTCCTTGGGGATCGCCCCTTCGGGCACGTGGATGTGCAGGTCGGTCTTGCGGTGGAAGCGGGGGTCCAGGCCCAGCCGCTCGGCCCGCGAACGGACGTAGCTGACCGCGGCCTGGGCGGACTCCTTCATCACCTCGCCCAGCTTGCCCGTGATGATCAGGTCGCCCTTGCCGGGCATCACCAAGGTCTCCACGCACAGCAGGTCGCCGCCCGCATGGGTCCAGGCCAGGCCGGTGACGATCCCGATCTGGTCGCGGGCCTCGATCTGTCCGTGGCGGAAGCGGGGCGGTCCGAGGTACTTCTGAACGGCGCTCTGGGAGACCCGGTAGGTTTTTTCGCGGCCGTTTTTGAGCGCTTCCCGGGCGATTTTGCGGCAGATCGCGGCGATTTCGCGCTCGAGGTTGCGGACCCCGGCCTCGCGGGTGTACTTCTGAATGATTTCGTAGAGGGTGTTTTTGGAAAGCTGGACGTCATAGCCCTCCAGCCCGTTCATCCGGATCTGCTTGGGGATCAGAAAATCCTGGGCGATGTTGTACTTTTCATGCTCGGTGTAGCCGGGCAGCTGAATGATCTCCATCCGGTCCTGGAGGGGCAGGGGGATATCCGGCAGGGTGTTGGCCGTGGTGATGAACAGGATCTCCGAGAGGTCGTAGTCCAGGTCCAGGTAGTGGTCGTTGAAGCTGTAGTTCTGCTCGGGGTCCAGGACCTCCAGCAGCGCTGCGGAAGGGTCGCCGCGGAAATCCATGCTCATCTTGTCGACTTCATCCAGGCAGAAAACGGGGTTGTTGGCGCCGATTTTCTTGAGCGACTGGATGATTTTGCCGGGCATCGCCCCGATGTAGGTCCGCCGGTGGCCGCGGATCTCGGCCTCGTCGCGCACGCCGCCCAGGGACAGCCGCACGAACTTGCGCCCGGTGGCCCGCGCCACCGATCTGGCCAACGAGGTTTTGCCGACCCCCGGGGGGCCCACCAGGCAGAGGATCGGGCCGCGGATTTTCTTCACCAGGGACTGCACCGCCAGGTACTCCAGGATGCGCTCCTTGGGTTTTTCCAGGCCGTAGTGGTCTTCATCCAGAATCTTCTCGGCCTCTTCGATGTCGTTGCGCACCCGGCTCTTGTCGAACCACGGCAGGCTGATGATCCACTCGATGTAGTTGCGCACGACGGTGGCTTCGGCCGACATGGGGGTCATCAGCTTGAGCTTTTCGAATTCGTGTTTGACCTTGCCGGCGGCCTCCTTGGACAGGCGTTTGCGCCGGATGCGCTTTTCAAGCTCCTCGAGCTCGTCGGCGGCGTCATCCTCGGAGCCCATTTCCTTCTTGATGGCCCGCATCTGCTCGTTGAGATAGTAGTTTCGCTGGGTCTTCTCCATCTGGTCCTTGACCCGGCCCTTGATCCGCTGCTCCATCGCGAAGACCTCGACCTCCATCTTGATCAGGCGCAGGAGCAGCGCCAGGCGCTCGGTCAGCGATTCGGTCTCCAGCAGCAGCTGCTTGTCCTCCAGTTTGAAGGAGAAGTGGGCGGCCACCGTGTCGGCCAGTTGGCCGGGATCGGAGATGGTGGCGGCATTGCGCACCAGGTCCTTGGAGAAGTTCTTGTTTTTCTGGGCGTATTCCTCCAGGCTCTCGACGATGGCGCGGGTCAGGGCCAGGGCCTCGGCCTCGTCGATCTGCCTATCGAAGAGCGGCTCGGTCTCCACCTTGAAAAACTCCTCGTTGGGCAGAAAACGCGTAATGCGGGCCCGGGCTTTGCCCTCCACCAGGGCCTTGACGGTGCCATCGGGGAGTTTGAGGAGCTGCAGGACGGTGCCGATCGTGCCGATCCGGCTCATGTCCTTTTCCGTCGGGTTGTCGACGCCGGCGTTTTTCTGGGTGACCAGAAAAACGGTTTTGTCGCTGTTCATGGCGTCGGAAAGGGCATTCACCGAACGGTTGCGGCCGACGAAAAGCGGGGCCACCATATGGGGAAAAACCACTATGTCCCGCAGGGGGATCAACGGCAGATGGAGTCTGGCCGGCGGGCCGCCGTCCTCTGCTTTGAAGAATTTCGGCAGGTTAATCATGGGTCTCAATTTCAAATTTTAAATGTTGACGTCCAGGACGTGAGAGCTGGGCGGGGCTTGCCGCGGCAACGGGGCCGGCTCAGCCGGCCCCTTGTCAGGCCTTTTTCTGGTTTTGCTCGTAGAGCAGAATGGGGGGTTCGTGGTTGAGCACCACCTCTTCGCCGACAACACATTCCTTGACGTTTTCAGTGGACGGGATGTCGTACATGATGTCCAGCATGCAGCTCTCGATGATCGCCCGCAGGCCGCGTGCGCCGGATTTGCGCTTGACGGCCTCGCCGGCGATGGCTTTGAGGGCCGCGTCGGTAAAGCGCAGGTTGACCCCCTCGATCTCGAACAGCTTCTGGAACTGTTTGATCAGGGCGTTGCGCGGTTCGGTCAGGATACGGATCAGCGAGGATTCGCTCAGCTCGCTCAACGTCGCGATCACCGGCAGGCGGCCGAGGAATTCGGGGATCAGACCATATTTGATCAGGTCTTCGGGCTGCACCATTTTGAGAATTTCGCCGGTGCTCTTTTCCTCGGGCTTTTTGATCTTGGCCCCGAAGCCCATCACCTTGGACCCCAGGCGGCGCATGACGATCTGTTCCAGCCCGTTGAAGGTGCCCCCGCAGATGAACAGGATGTTGGACGTGTCCACTTTGACGAAGTCCTGCTGGGGGTGCTTGCGGCCGCCCTTGGGCGGGACGCTGGCGGTGGTGCCTTCGATGATCTTCAGCAGGGCCTGCTGGACCCCTTCGCCGGAAACGTCGCGGGTGATCGAGGGGTTTTCAGACTTGCGCGCGATTTTGTCGATCTCGTCGATGTAGACGATCCCCCGCTTGGCTTTCTCGACATCGTAGTCCGCATTCTGCAGCAGCGCCAGGATGATGTTCTCCACATCCTCGCCCACATAGCCGGCCTCGGTCAGGCTGGTGGCGTCGGCAATCGTGAAGGGGACGTTGAGAAAACGGGCCAGGGTCTGCGCCAGCAGGGTCTTGCCGGAGCCGGTGGGGCCGATCAGAAGGATGTTGCTCTTCTGGATCTCCACATCGCCGGTGGCGACCGAGGATTCCAGCCGTTTGTAGTGGTTGTGCACCGCCACGGACATGTACTTCTTGGCGCGATCCTGCTCGATCACGTACTCATCCAGCTTGGCCTTGATCTCCTTGGGCGTCAGCAGATTCTGCAGCCCGGAGCCCACCTCCTTCTCCGATTCCTCCTCGATGATCTCGCTGCAGAGCTGGATGCATTCGTCGCATATGTACACGGCCGGACCCGCGATCAGCTTCCGGACCTCCTTCTGGCTTTTGCCGCAGAAAGAGCAGAAGAGATTGTCGTCCGTGCCACCCTTTTTGGCCATCTTATGCCTCCGTCTTTTCTATCTGATCAAGATCGTCACGGTTGACGATGACATGATCAATGAGCCCATAGGCCTTGGCTTCGGCGCCGTTCATGAAGTAGTCGCGGTCGGTGTCTTTTTTGATCTGCTTGATGTTTTTGCCGGTGTGATTGGCCAGGATCTGGTTGAGGGTCTCTTTCATTCGCAGGATCTCGTTGGCCTGGATCTCGATGTCCGATGCCTGCCCCTGAAAGCCTCCCATCGGCTGATGGATCAGGATCCTTGAGTTGGGCAGCGAGTAGCGCTTGCCGTGCTTGCCGGCCGCCAGCAAAACGGCGCCCATGCTGGCCGCCTGACCGGTGCAGACCGTGGCGATGTCCGGCTTGATGTACTGCATGGTGTCATAGATGGCCAGACCGGCCGTGACGATCCCGCCGGGGGAGTTGATGTAGAAATTGATGTCCTTTTCGGGGTCTTCGGACTCCAGAAAAAGGAGCTGGGCGATCAGGAGATTGGCGATCTCGTCGTTGATCGCCGAGCCCAGAAAGATGATGCGATCCTTCAGCAGGCGGGAATAGATGTCGTAGGCGCGCTCGCCGCGGCTGCTCTGTTCGATGACCATGGGGATTAAGGGCAAAATAGCCTCCTTGTGATGATACGGTAGCGTCTCAGCCTTCAACCGGTGTCGCTGTCACTTACCCTGGACGGCGTCCACCGGGTTTTCCCGCTCCGGGGTGACTTCCTCAATGGTGCTGTTATCGATAATAAGCTTGATGGCGCTTTTTTCAAGTAGTGCGTGTTTGAAGAAGTTTAAGCGCTCGGGGTTCTCCTGGTAGTATTTTTGGATTTCCTCGATGGGCCGGTTGGAACCCCGGGCCATTTCAGCCAGGCCGGCTTGCAGCTCCTCATCGGAAAGGCTGAGATTCTCCTGGCCGATGATTTTGTTAAGCAGCAGGTAGCGTTTCACCTGTTTTTCGGCGGTGCCGCGGTATTTTTCAGCCAGTTTGTCCCGGGTCTGGCCCATCTCTTCCATCGACATGTTGTGATAGGTGAAGGCTTTTTCGGCCTCGTCCAGGATTCCCTCCAGTTCGTAGTCCACCAGGGTGTCGGGCACCTCGAAGGGCGACTTGGCGATCAGGGCCTGGAAAATCTGTTCATTGAGCTCCTGCTCGCTTCTTTTGGTGTAGCCGTTTTCGAGATTTTTCCGAATCTCCGCCTTGACGGCCTCCATGTTTTCGTAGGGACCCAGCTGCTTTGCCAACGCATCGTCGATCTCGGGCAGCACCTCCTGGCGGATCTCCTTGAGCGTCACCGCAAATTCCACCGTCTGGCCGGCCAGGGCCGGGTTGAAATACCCCTCCGGAAACGGCACTTCAAAGCGCCGCGTCTCGTCGGGCTGCATGCCGATGATACCGTCATCGAAGGCTTTGAGGATGTGCCCGTCGCCGAGCTTGAGGGTGAAATTCTCGGTTTTCTGGACCTCATCATAAGGCTGACCGTCTTTGAAACCCTCGTAGTCGACGATCACGTGGTCCCCGTCCCGGCAGGGCCGCGCTTCGCCGACAGGCTCCATGCGGGCCATGTTTTTCTGAATCATCGTGATCTGGGCTCCTATCTCCTCGTCGGTAATCGGGTAGACCGTCTTTTTCAAGGCAATGCCCTTGAAATCGATGTCCGCGATCTCCGGGGTGATTTCGACGGTCGCCTGATACTGATACGGGCTGTTCTCCTGGATTTTGGGCGGATCGATCCGGGGCTCCCCGATCACCTTGAGTTCGGACTGCTTCAGCGCTTCGGCAAACGAGGACTGAATCAACCGCGAGGCGACGTCGGCGTGGACCTCTTTCTGGTAAATCCGCTGCAACACCCGGCGGGGGGCTTTGCCCGGCCGAAAGCCCTTGATCTTGGCCGTCTTTTTGAGATCGTTGTATGCCTTGTCGAATTGGGAAGTTATCTCCGCCTCGGGGATTTCGATGTGCAGGATCTTCTTTACCGAGCTCAAGTCTTCAACAGTGAATTGCATGCCAATCCTTTCTAAACGTCGATCCGGTGAAATTAGGGGCCGGTATGAGATGCCCGGGAGCATGGGGGCGCGAGCTGCCAGGACCGGCGCGGAGCGCAGCCGCCGGATTTCGGCGGGGAGCCGGCACCCGCCGCGGGGAAGAGCTGCAGCGGCTTATAACGGCCGTTACCAGGGCGGAGACTTCCTTATCAATTGGGTTGCCTGCGG
>JASFIY010000117.1:0-6313 GCA_050122415.1 Desulfobacteraceae bacterium | reverse complement strand
CGATCGGGCGCATGGAGCGCCAGTCGCCGGTCTTGTACCGGCAGGCGTTGCCGGCCTCGCTGACCACGCAACCGACTTCCAGTTCCTTCCAGGTCAGATCAGTTTCGGATTTGATTGTTTTTGCCAAGGGTGTCTCCTTTCGATGACGCGATCGCGCCCCGCCGTGGCGACCGAGGCGATCGTCACGAATTGGTGATTTCGGTTTCCTTGTAGGCGCGCTTGAAGGCGTTGATGTTTCGCGCCGCAATGCGGCCGAAACGCTTCTCGAGAGGGGCGATCAGAGAGTCGATGGGCACCACCTCCCGGATCTTCAGCAACGCCCCGAGCATGGTGGTGTTGGTAATCGGCACGCCCAACTCCTCCTGGGCGATTTTGCTGGCATCCACCGTCGCCAGCCGCTGTTTGACCCCGAGCTCTTTGCGGATCTCATCGCATGAATACTTGGTATTGGTGACCAGGGCCCCGTCCTCTTTCAACCCGGCGCTGACATCGACCAGCCGTAAAATCGACGGATCCAGCACCAGCACGAGGTCGGGATGGTAGATATTGGTCCGCAACCGGATGCGCTCGTCGGAAATGCGGCAGAACGCCACTACCGGCGCACCCCGTCTCTCCGGCCCGAAGCTGGGAAAGGCCTGGGCATACTTGCCTTCACCAATGGCGGCCTGGGCGAGCAGCTCCGCCGATGTGACGGCGCCCTGGCCGCCTCTGCCGTGCAAACGAATTTCAATCATGATCTCATTCTCCACGATATGGTTGCGAGGGAGTCTCGGCTGCATTGGGCATGGTAACGAATTGTTAGCTAGCAGATACTTGGCTTCCTTGCAAGCTTAATTTTTGTTTTCCGCACCCTGTCCCCACCTTGGCCGTATCGGGCTAAATTGTAGTTGAGCTCGACTTCAAATTCTGTTATTTTAAAATATAGTTCTGCGAATTGGGCGTCACCGTCGATAAACCCTTCAGCCGAAAATTCCCGGTCAGGGGGTAGGAGCGCACCCGCCTGAACCAGCGTTTGTCGTTCCCCATCCAATCCGGCATTCCCACTGCGCGCTTCCTGAATTACCGACGAAACGGCCTCCCGACCACCAATTTTTGGATACATCTGTCGCGGCCCCTGGCAAGCGTTAGGTGCCGCGATGACCGGTGGCGGCCCAGTTTTCTCCGAATTTGCTTCGCAGCCGGCATCAATTTCTTCAATCCCTGCCGCGCATCCATTTCCAACCAGCCGGGAGGTACATGACATGGCCAAGAAGACAGCAACCATCGACGGAAACACCGCCGCCGCCCATGTGGCCTATGCCTTGAGTGACGTTGCCACCCTGTATCCCATCACCCCTTCATCATCCATGGGCGAGATCGCCGACGAATGGGCCGCTCAGGGTCGCCGGAATATTTTCGACCAGACGCTGACCATCCGCCAGATGCAGTCCGAGGCCGGTGCCGCTGGTGCCGTGCATGGCTCGCTGGCCGCCGGCGCCCTGACCACGACATTTACCGCCAGCCAGGGATTGCTGTTGATGATCCCCAACATGTACAAAATTGCCGGCGAATTGCTGCCGGCGGTCCTGCACGTCAGCGCACGGGCCATCGCCGCGCATGCACTGTCCATATTCGGAGATCACCAGGACGTCATGGCAGTGCGCGCCACCGGTTTTGCCATGCTGGCTTCAGCCTCGGTTCAGGAAGTCATGGACCTGGCACTGGTCACCCACCTGTCGGCCATTGAATCCAGCGTCCCCTTCATTCATTTTTTTGACGGGTTTCGCACATCCCATGAGATTCAGAAAATCGAGATGATCGATTACAAGGACATGTCCGAACTGGTAAACTGGGATGCCATCCGAAAATTCCGCGAGCGGGGTGCCAACCCTGAAAGACCCGAACTGCGGGGAACGGCTCAAAACCCGGATATATATTTCCAGGGCCGGGAGGCGGCCAACGTCTACTACCTGAGAATACCGGAAATCGTCAGCGCCAACCTGAAGAAGGTCGGAGAACTCACCGGCCGAAAGTACCACCTGTTCGACTACATCGGCCATCCGCAGGCCGACAAGATCGTCATCGCAATGGGATCGGCCTGCGAGACGATCGAGGAGTATATCGATTACATGGTTGCCCGGGGCGAAAAGCTGGGGGCGGTCAAAGTGCACCTCTACCGACCGTTTTCGGCCAAGCACCTGCTGGCGGTCATCCCCGCTTCGGTCAAGCGCATCACCGTGCTGGACCGTGCCAAAGAGCAGGCCGCACCGGGTGATCCGCTATACACCGATGTGAGCACCGCCTTTATCGAGGAGGGCCATTCCGGAATGCAGCCACCGTTGATCGTCAACGGCCGATACGGGCTCGGGTCGAAGGAGTTTAACCCTGGCATGATCAAAGCCGTCTTCGACAACATGAACGTGGTGGTCCCCAAGAACCATTTCACCATCGGCATCACCGACGACGTCACCCACACGTCCCTGGAATTCGATCAACTCCTGGGGGTTGCGCCCGGTGACGCCATTCGCTGCAAATTCTGGGGTTTGGGCGCCGACGGTACGGTGGGGGCCAACAAAACGGCCATCAAGATCATAGGGGACAAAACCCCTTTGTACACCCAAGCCTATTTCGCCTATGATTCCAAGAAGTCGGGCGGCTTAACCGTTTCTCACCTCCGGTTCGGCCATGCCCCGATTCAAAGCGCCTATCAGGTGTTTTCCCCCGAATTTGTCGCCTGCCACAACCCGGCCTTCGTTCACCAGTACGACATCCTGGAAGGAATCAAAAACGGGGCAACATTCCTGCTGAACTCGCCCTGGAGCGTCGCGGAGATGGATCACGAACTGCCGCCCCTCATGCGTCGGACCATTGCCCGCAAGAAACTCATATTTTACAACATCGATGCAGTCAAAATAGCCACGGAAGTCGGTCTGGGCGGTCGCATCAGTATGATCATGCTGACGGCCTTCTTCAAAGTGGCCGGCATCATCCCCATTGGCGAGGCGATCGGCTATTTAAAGGAGCACATCCACGAGATGTTCGCCAAAAAAGGCGGCTCTACCGTTCAGATGAACATAACCGCCGTGGACAATACCCTGGCGCAACTGTTTTCGGTGGACTATCCCGAATACTGGGCCGATGCCGAGGAGCCTGCCCTGGAGATGATTGAAGAGCCCGATTTCGTTAAAAACGTCATGCGGCCGATGGTGGCCCAAAAGGGTGATCAGCTGCCGGTGAGCGTCTTCCGCCCGGACGGCATCTTTCCGGTGGGCACCACCAAATACGAAAAGCGGGGAGTAGCGATCAACATCCCTGAGTGGATCAAGGAAAACTGCATCCAGTGCAACCAGTGCGCAATGGTCTGCCCTCATGCGGCTATCCGACCGTTTCTGCTGACCGCCACGGAGGTGGAAGCCGCCCCCCGGGGGTTTGACACCACCGAGACTTTGGGCAAGGAACTCAAAGACCTCAACTTTCGCCTACAAGTCTATCCCTTGGACTGCATGGGCTGTGGAAACTGCGTCGACATCTGCCCGGCCAAGAAAAAGGCCCTGGTGATGCGTCCACTGGGAACCCAGACCGCCTTGCAGGTACCCAACCAGCAGTACGCGGAAACGCTGGCGGTCCGCGGTGGCCTGCTGAAACGCGAATCGGTCAAGGGCAGCCAGTTCTTTCAGCCCCTGCTGGAGTTTTCGGGGGCTTGCGCCGGCTGCGGGGAAACACCTTACGCCAAACTGGTGACCCAACTTTTCGGGGAGAGGATGATTATCGGCAACGCCACCGGCTGCAGCTCGATCTGGGGGGCCAGCGCGCCCTCGGTGCCCTACTGCACCAACCAGGATGGTTTCGGGCCTACTTGGGCCAACTCACTTTTCGAGGACCCGGCGGAATTTACCTACGGAATGTTTTTGGGACATTTCCAGCAGCGCCGTCGATTGGCCGACCTGGTGCGCCAAGCCCTGGAGGAGGATTTTCCGCACAAACTCAAAAGTGCCTTGAAAAACTGGCTGGACGCCATGAAAGACCCGGTTGTCTCCCGGGCCTGTGGTGATCAACTTAAACTGCTGCTGCCGCACTTCACTGAGAACCGTTTGATCCAGGACATCGAGAGCATGTCCCGGCTCTTCACCAAGAAATCATTCTGGGTCTTTGCCGGTGACGGCGCCGCCTACGACATCGCCTTCGGCGGTATCGACCATGTGATGGCCTCGGGCGAAGACATCAACATTCTGGTGTTCGATACCGAGGTCTACTCCAACACCGGCGGCCAATCCTCAAAGTCAACCCCCACCGGCTCCGTGGCGAAATTTGCCGCCTCCGGCAAAAAAACCGCCAAGAAGGATCTTGGCGCCATGGCCATGTCCTACGGCTACGTCTACGTCGCCAACGTGGCGATGGGCGCCAGCAGACAGCAGCTGGTGAAGGCGATCTGCGAAGCCGAAAGCTATGACGGCCCCTCCCTGATCATGGCCTACTCGCCTTGCATCAACCATGGCATCAAAAAAGGAATGGGGCGCAGCCAGGAAGAATCCCGTCTGGCGGTTGCAAGCGGTTATTGGCCGCTTTATCGTTACAACCCGCAGCGCAAGACGGAAGGCAAGAACCCGCTTGTCCTCGACTCCAAGGAACCCGATGGGTCTTTGCAGGAATTTTTGGCGGGCGAAGTCCGCTACGCCTCCCTGAAGCAAACTTTCCCGGAAGAGGCCGCCAGGCTGGATGCCCAACTGGAGGCTGAATACCAGGAACGCTACCTCATGCTCAAGAAACTGGCCGAACAAGAACTGACCCAGGTAGCGGTCTCGCCCGAGGAGGTGGCGGCGGTGCCACCTCAGAAAACACCCCCTGAAAAGGATCCCAGCTGCACCCTTTCCACCACCGCCGAACATGCCGGGAGGGAAGAACAAGGCGAGCCCTGCGATGACGGCCGAGCCGGATAAACCCCGGAGCGGTGAATTCTAAAACAGTCCCACGCCGGCGGTTTTCTCAAAATCGCAAAGACCGTCACTGTTGTTTTCCGAGACCCCAACCTGGAATATCGCCAGTGACCCGCCACAACCGGCCCACCCCAAACGAGCCCCAGACCAGTTGCCGCCGCTGCGGCGCGTGCTGCCTGAAAGGGGGCCCTGCCCTGCATATCGCAGACCAGCCGCTGGTCGCCCAGGGCACCATCGGCCTCCGGTTCCTCTACACCCTGCGTCAAGGGGAACTGGCGATGGACAATGTGGCGGGGGGCCTGCGCCCCGTTTCCGATGACATCATCAAGATCAAAGGGCAGGGGCAAGGTTGGACCTGCGTTTTTTTCGACGCCGCCGCCAAGGGGTGTCGAATCTACGCCAACCGACCGGTGGAATGCCGGGTCCTCAAATGCTGGGACCCCGGCCAACTGGCGGCCATCTATTCCCGCGACCGCCTCACCCGCCGCGATCTGATCGCCGGCGTTGACGGTCTCTGGGAACTGGTCCTGCACCACGCCCAGCGGGTTGCCCACGGCCGCATCCGGCAGCTGCTGGCATCCGCCGGGCCCCGGGGTCTCGATCCGGACGCCAGCGCCGCCCTGATGACCATGATCCGCTATGACCTCAGTCTGCGGGAGGTTCTGGTGGAAAAGGGCAAGGCCTGGCCTGCTCAGCTTGATTTCCTCTTCGGCCGGCCCCTCACCCAAACCCTGCCGCCCCTCGGGGTGACCTTCACCCGCTCTGCTGGTGAGCTGCAGCTCGTTTACAGGCCTGTGGCCCCTCCCCTGCCGGACCTGTGGTCCGCAGGTTCCCCGTCGTTTCACGGCCCCTGCTTATCGGGCCCGAGCCGATCCGGCTGCACCGCCCCGAAGACCAAAACTTGCCCGCCGTTTTTTTGGGAGAAGGAAAAGGCCTCAGCCCGGCGGGAAAACGGCAGGGCCTCAAATCCCATGGGCCCCAGCACCCGGCTGCCGACCACAAAATAGGCGGTTTGGGCACTGATCCACTCGCCGCTGGCGTAGTCCTTGACCCACGCCCAAAGGGACGCGCCCCCCGCCGCTTCACCATAGGCGCCGGGGTTTTGCAAAAACGCGAAGAGGCATTGCGTCGAGCAGAAATGCCGGACGCGGCCATCAGCGCCGGGCACCTGGCACTGATGGCGGGGGTAGCGGGCCGGGAACATTTGGCAGACGGGACATTCGTCCTGACCGTCGACCGGTGAAACGATTTTACCGCTCGCCAGCCGCCGCTCCCCGATCATCCGGTTTTCAGCGGGCAAATCGGCCGTGGCGGCCGACAGGGCCGCGGCGAAATCCACCGGCCGGCCGCCGCAGCTGGCGATGAACGCGCGCGCCGCAGCGGCCGATGCAAACGCCGGC
>JASFIY010000116.1:0-6313 GCA_050122415.1 Desulfobacteraceae bacterium | reverse complement strand
CACCTTGTCCACGAAGGGCAGCTTGACGCCGTAGATGAACTTGTTGACCAGAATGTGATCCCCGATTTGGAGGGTCTGCTTCATGGAGCCCGAGGGGATTTTGAAGGCCTGGACCACGAAGGTCCGGATGAACAGCGCCAGCACGATGGCCACCAGGATGGCCTCGATGTTCTCGCGCAGCTTGCCCTTTTTCCGCGGCGCCGCGGCCTCCTGGCTATCTTCCTTGGATTTCAAGTCTTTCCGTTGCCTTTCAATCAGTTCGCGGCCGGTACCAACCGGGAGGAATCCCCGAAAAGTCTCGCGGCAGAAGGTCTATACACCCAATGGCAGCATCTGGCAATCCCATGCCCCTGGACATCGCAGTGCTCACCGTCGAGGGCAGCCCTTTGACCCGGATCTGGTGGAACAAAATGTTATGCCCGTCCTTTGAGCATTTTGAGAATATGCTTTGCCAATGAATCTTTGATTTCGCCATGTCGTGGTAGTGGTTGCGAAATTTTCGTTTCCGGATTCTGATACCAGTCATGTCTACCGCCATGACGGATGAAGACGCATCCCATTTGCTCAATTGCACGGATTAAATCCTTGCGCTTCAAGCGACGCGCAGCTCCCCGACATGAATAACGTTTGGAATACTCCCGCTGGTTAATTCTTCATAGATGTCCTTCAGATTTTCCTTTAATTCATCAAGAGTAGCCCCTTGGGTCTTATAATCTGGAAAATCATCCAGCCACCCGATGAACATGTCGTCTTCTTGAAAGTACATGAATTTTTTGGTTTTCATGAAGACTGCCTTTCTTACCGTTTGGCGGCAAACAAGACTAGGGCCTTCGATGGCCGATGCCTCCCGGTTCGTCCACCCTGGTCGCCGCTTGCGGCGGATCAACCGAAGGTTTCAGAGGGCCCCGCGGGCAGGGTGCACTGGGGCTCGCCCAGCAGAAACTGCCCCTTGGCGATCCAGTCCTTCAGGATCTCGGCGATCTCGCGGGCCTTGACCGTGCTGGACAGCGGGACCGTGGGCACCTGCTTGCCCTGGAAGTCGATAAACCCGCTTTTCAACTGGGCGTAGCTCACCTGACCGTAGCTTTTGGAGACCCCTTCGGGATAGTCATTGCCGTAATCGATGATCTGGGTGAAGATCTCATCATCGGCAATGGCGGTGTGGGCCACCATCTCCTCGTTTAAGATCGGGATGGGGATCCCCAGGCCCAGCGACAGCGAGCAGCCGTATCCCTGGAGGCTGGCCCCCATCAGCCACTGGGTGCTCATCTTTTTCAGATCCCCCATCACCCAGAGGGTCCCGGCCGGGGCCAAGGGCACCCCCTTGGGCGTCCGCTTGACCTGGGGCTTGTGCTGGGTCCCGGCCCAGGTGACGAACCCGGTGGTGCCGCCCAGAAAAATCCGGGTGCCGACGCCGATGGTCTTGTAATAGGGGTCGTTGAAAAGCGGGCTGAGCTGACCGGCGGAGCAGAAATTGGCGTTGCCGGCCCTGGGTTTGAGGGCCCCCATGTAGGTGTAGACGGTCTTGTTTTTCAAATTGATCGCGCAGTTGTAGTTCTGGTAGCCGTTGCGGGGGTTGCAAAGCACCGCGCTGGGCAGGCTGCGCAGATTGATTTCCTTTTCCATCTCCCGGTTGGGGTAGCAGTCGGTGCCGTAGGCGAGGGCTCTTAGGTGAACCGTCTTGCCGGCCACCAGATCCTCGATGACGTGCCCGCCGCCGTAATTGAACTCGCCGGGGTAGACCCGGTTGAGAGGGTCGTCCTCGCAAACTTCGGTGGCCCCGATGTAGCAGTCCACGGCCGCCAGGCCGGCGTAGGCCGGCACGTTGTTGAGCCACACCTTGGCGGCCTTGATGCCGGGCTTGGCGTGACCGAAATTGATGAACGCGCCCGAGGAGCACATGGGCGCAAAGGTGCCGGTGGTCACCACGTCCACCTGGCGCGCGGCCGCCACCGGCCCTTCTTTGCGCACGATGCCGATGACCTCCTCGGCGGTCACCACCACCACCTGGCCCGACCGAATCTTGGCGTTGATTTCCTGATAGGTTTTGTTGACTTTGAATCCCGTCATTTTCACGCGGTCTCTCCCACCCCCTGCATTCCGCAGGGAAACGCTATTTCAACCCGGACGCGACCGTGTCGATCTTGTCGGTCACATTGTTTTTGATCCAGGCCGGGTCCCACCACTCCACCGGGTCGACGAAGGTGTTGTGCACCATCATGCCGAAATGCAGGTGGTCCCCGCCGGCCAGACCCGTCACCCCGGTATGCCCGATCAGGTCGCCCTTGTTGACCTGCTGGCCGGTTTGCACCGCGATGTTGTTGAGATGGGAGTAAAGGCTGAACAACCCGAAGCCGTGATCGATCATCACCGTGCGGCCGTAGATTCCCAGGGGCTCGGCAAAGACCACCTTGCCACTGTTGGCCGCCGGCACCGGGGCGTGCGCCACCGAGGCCAGATCGATTCCCATGTGCACCTGCCGGTCGATGATCTGATCCCCATACTGGTAGATGCGGTGGTCGGCAAAACCGGCCCGGCGCGCCGAATTCGGCAGTCGCAGAAAAGAGCCCTCCCAGAGAATCGCATTTTCGGTGGATCGCCCGACCTCGCCCAAGACCTTGAAATTGGCTTGCCGAATCGCGTCGTTGACGATCAGGAACTTCTCCTTCATGGAAGCGGCCGCCACCACTGCGGGCTCGGTGTCAAACTCCGGCATTTTCCAGTTGAGAAAGCGGTCGGTGATCTGGAGGGTGTCCTGGCGGAATTTTTTGTTCCTGAGATAATGCGGAAACCCGCTTTGGGACCGGTTTCCGCCGAGATCGGTGGCCGTCAGCAGCACCGGCGTGTCGGCCCCCTGGTCATAGCCCAGGGCGAAGAAGGCCAGGTGCACGGCGGGGTCTTTGAAGGCGCCGGCGTGGCCCGGAAAAAAGTTGTCGCCCACCTGAACCCCGCTCTCCAGGCAGGGTTCGGAGGTGCGGTAGACCACCACCCCGGTCCCGCCCTGGCTGACGTTGTGGGTCCGGCTGAGGACATCCAGGCTGGGCGGTTGGGTGTCGATCTGGACGGATTTTTCCACGTAGGTCCGGTTTCCCCGCAGCCAGTCGCGCCAGGCGAAGTCCCAGACCCCAAACCGCAGGGTGGCCTCACCGTCGGTAAACCCCTGAAGCTGAGGCTCGACGGTCAGTTGCAGCGTCTCTTCCCGCACCGCCCCGCCACGGATCACCCCGGAAAACGGGAAGGCTTTTTCCGCCAGGACGGTTTCCTTGCCGTCTTTCAGCAGCCCGACCCAGACCCGCCGGATGCCGCTCTTGGGGTCCGCGAATGATACCGTGACCTCCTTTGAAATCCCGATCACCGGGGGTGTGAGCTCAACCGCGACCTCGGGCGGCTGACCTTCCAGGCGAAAAAACAAAATCACCCCAACCGGCAGCACGATCGCCACGACCAGGATCATCAGGAGCCACAGTCTGACATTTTTCTTCTGGGTTCTCAACGGTTATCGCCCCCTTTCCTGTTTTGATTTAAACTCTTAAAATAACAGAGCCTCCAAACCTAATCAAGCCAAACTTGAAGGTTCCGCAAAATGGCCCATTTCTGCGTTGCGCTGCATCTCGGAGTCGCTGCGGCGCAAAGGTGCACGCCTCACGCCGCTGAGATTTGCGCGCCGCAACTTGAACTTCTCCGGAAAATGAACCAAGAACAGGGAAAGTTGTGCACCCCGACCGATCACCGGGGTACCCGCAAAGGGACCTTTCTGCCCAAACACCGCGGCTCCCCTTGCGCGTAATTTCTGTGAGCGCCCGGCGGCCGCCGGGGCACTGGGGCCCTGCGGCGCCCGGGCTTACGCGCAAGAACGCCGGGCGCAACTTGACTTTTGGCTGTGGTCCATGTAAATTTCCGCCAATATCGACACCGTGTTGACAAAAGACGCGCAAGGGCAAGTTTCTGATGTTGTGCAGCAACGCCTCCGCAGTTTTCACTTAAGCTTCCCATTCCAAAGAGCCGTTGAAGACGGCCAGGGAATTTTTCTTCCGCACCGACACCCGGCATCCCACCCACGGCTTTGATTTTTGGACGCTTTGATCTGCAGTTGCTGCGCGCTGCGGTTGCGAGGAGCTTTATGGCGAGCACAAACCCGGAAATCGAAATCGGACCGATCCGCATCGGCGGCCGGCAGCCGCTGGCCCTGATTTCGGGCCCCTGCGTGATCGAATCCGCCGAGGGCGCCCTGGCCATCGCCGCCGCCCTCAAGGAGTTGACCGCCCGGCTGGCGATCCCCTTCATTTTCAAAGCCTCCTACGACAAGGCCAACCGCACATCGATCAGCGCTTACCGGGGGCCGGGTCCAAAAGAGGGGCTTGCCGTGCTGGCCCGCATCAAGCGCGAACTCCAGGTGCCGGTGCTCTCCGACGTTCACGCGGTGAACGAGGTCGCCGCGGCCGCCGAGGTGCTGGACGTGATACAAGTACCGGCCTTTCTCTGCCGCCAGACCGATCTGCTGCTGGCCGTGGCCGCAACCGGCAAGCCGGTCAACGTCAAGAAGGGGCAGTTTCTGGCCCCCTGGGACGTCGCCAACGTTGTGGAAAAGATCGTCTCCAGCGGAAACCGCCGGGTGCTCGTAACCGAGCGTGGCGTCGTGTTCGGTTACAACAACCTGGTGGTGGATTTCAGGGCGATCCCCATTTTACAGCAGACCGGCTGCCCGGTTGTTTTTGACGCCACCCACAGCGTGCAGCTGCCCGGGGGGGCCGGCCAAAGCTCCGGCGGGCAGCGGCAATTCGCGCCGGTTCTGGCCCGGGCCGCGGTCGCGGCCGGCGCCGACGCCGTCTTCATGGAGGTCCACCCGGACCCCGAGCGGGCGCTCTGCGACGGCCCCAACTCCCTGCGCCTGGAGATGCTGCCGCCGCTATTGGCGCAGCTGAAAACCATTCACGAGCTGGTGCGCTGAGGGACACGGCAGCCAAGTCGGCCGCCGGCGCCCGCCGGCACCGGCAGATGGGAAAATCCATGACCACCCAGGAAAGCCACCCCCTCAGGAACGTCAAACTGCTGCTGCTGGATGCGGACGGCGTTTTGACCCGCGGGGAAATCATCTACAGCGACGACGCCGCCGAAATCAAGATCTTCAACGTCCGCGACGGGCTGGGTCTGCGGCTGCTGATGGCCGCCGGCATCGGGGTGGGGGTCGTGACCGGCCGACGCTCCCGGGCCCTGTCGCACCGCTGCGCGAACCTGGGCATCACACACCTTTACGACGCCGTCAGCGACAAGGCGGCCCTGCTGGAGCGCATCTGCCGGGAGATGCGGGTCAGCCCCGCCGAGGCGGCCTTCATCGCCGACGACCTGCCGGACGTGGCGCTCATGTCGCGCGTGGGAACGCCCATTGCCGTGGCCGACGCCCACGAGCTGGTCAAGGCGCGCGCCCTCTACCAGACCCGGGCCAAGGGCGGCGCGGGCGCCGTGCGGGAAGCGTGCGAGGCCATCCTGAAGGCCCGGGGGCTGTGGGCCCAAACCCTCAAGCAGGTTTTCGACCTTGAAATCTAGCCTCCCCGTGAAACGGCTCAAGCTGCTGCTGGTGGGCCTGATGGCCGCGGCGGCCGTGGCCCTCGCGGGAGGCTTCGCCCTCAAGCGCTGGGTCTTCGAAAAACCCGAGGTGCTGCTGACCGCCCTGGACGACAAGGCCCAGCTGGCGCTGCAAAAGATCCGCCAGACCGCTACCCGCGGCGGCATCACCGAGTGGTCGCTGGAGGCCGACTCCGCCCGTTATCTGGACGAAAGCAAAGAGCTGCTGCTGGAGAACCTGGCGGTCGAATTTTTCATGGATGACGGCGCCCGCATGCTGCTGACCGCCGACCGGGGCACCCTCCGGACCGACACCAACGACATTGCCGTGCGCGATAACGTCCGCGTCACCAAGGAGGACCTGGCGCTTTCCACCGAGGCGCTGGATTACGACCACCAGGAGCGGATATTGACCTCCCGGGCCGAAGTCCGGATCACCAGCGGGGGCTCTGAGATCACCGCGAATACCTTCCGCTATGACCTGAACACGCGCCAAGCCGTCCTGGACGGCGATGTGAGAGGAGTTTTCAGTGAAAACCAGCCGCCACACTAGACTTTCGGAACCCAACGGTTCCAAACGCCTTTTCCACCGCCGTATCCGGCTCTGGCTGATCTTTGGCGCCGCCGTTTTGCTGGCTTCAGTTTCGGCAGGCGCCGACGATAAAAAGAGTACCCCGGAAGCGAAGCCCGATGAGCAGCAAATCCTCATCACGGCCCGCCAGCTGGTGACCAACACCGCCACCCGCCTGGC
>JASFIY010000115.1:0-6322 GCA_050122415.1 Desulfobacteraceae bacterium | reverse complement strand
GTGTGGACCGGAGGACATATGCCACACCCCTGAAGTCCCGATAATCTTCTGCCTGATTCCTCCCCTCCCCTACCCTTTCCGCTCGAGGGGACAACGCACCGCTGACATAGGCGCCAAAATTTTTAAATGGCGCACACCAACCGGGTGTTGACGCGGACTCGTCCCAAGGACGCCCTTTTCCACGGCAGCAGCCAAGAGGGAATCACACATGGGCAGGCCAATCAAACTCCTGATCATCGACGACAACGAAGAAGTCCTGATCTCGCTCTACAACTACTTCAATGAAAAAAACTTCCAGGTCGACTCCGCCGCCAATGGGCTGGATGCGTTGAAACTGATCGAGGCCGAACAAGGTCGATACGACGTGATCATCACCGACCTGATTATGCCCAGCATCAGCGGGGTTGCGGTCATCAGCATCGTCAAGAAGAAATATCCCAAAATCCCGGTTATCGCCATCACCGGTTACGGGGAGCACCCCGAGGCGCTCGCCACCGAAGCGCATGCAGACCTTGTTTTGGAGAAGCCTTTCGAACTGCCGGACCTTGACCGGATCATCACGGACATGCTGTCCGGAAAACCCCATTAGGTCTGCCCGCAACGGCATTTTGCCCGGCCCGGAAAACCCATCACGGGTGCGGCTTTACCGATTTAACACGACTATTGAACTGAAGATCTTGTGATATGCTTCCTCAAATTATTGGCGTCAGCCAGAGCATCGAAAAAGTCCGCGAACTGATCCATCACGTCGCCGATACCGGTCTGAATATCGTCATTACCGGGGAAAGCGGCGTCGGCAAAGAAGTGGTCGCCCAGAATCTCTGCTACCTTTCTCCGCGAAAAAACAAGCCTTTTGTAAAAATCAACTGCGCCGCCCTTCCCGAGGGACTGTTGGAAAGCGAACTTTTCGGTTATGAGCGCGGGGCCTTCACCGGCGCCGAGCAGCGCCGCCGTGGAAAGTTCGAGCTGGCCCACGGGGGGGTTCTCTTTCTGGACGAAATCGGCGACATGCCCCTTGTGCTGCAAGGAAAACTGCTGCATGTGCTGCAAAGCGGCGAGTTTTCGCCCTTGGGTTCGGAAAAGGACCTGAAAACCGACACCTGGATTATCGC
The DNA here is from genome assembly GCA_050122415.1 of Desulfobacteraceae bacterium. Taxonomy (GTDB): domain Bacteria; phylum Desulfobacterota; class Desulfobacteria; order Desulfobacterales; family JAABRJ01; genus JAABRJ01. The sequence continues at coordinate 5,210 of JASFIY010000115.1, read as the reverse complement.
GGCCACAAACCATGAACTGGAACAGGACATTCGCAAGGGCGCCTTCAGGGAAGATCTCTACTATCGACTCAACATCATCAAAATCTATATCCCGCCGTTGCGGGAGCGACCCGAGGACGTCCCCCCGCTGATCGATTTCTACATCGAGCGCTATACGGCCCAGTTTCACAACAAGCCCCTGCTCAAACCCAGCAGCCGCATCGTCGAAAGGCTGACCGAATACTCATGGCCCGGAAACGTCCGGGAGCTCCAAAACGTCCTTAAACGGGCATTGGTGCTGGGCGATTGGGAGGAGGTGGTCGCCGAACTGGCCAAAAACTGCGCCCTGCTGGCGGGTCACAAGCCCGGTTTCGTGGCCGAACCGGCACCCGAGAAAATCACGGGCATTGCCGACCTTGTGGAGTTCAACGGCGAGAGCCGTCCCGAGCTGGCCTCTCTGGCACTGAAAAAAATCAAGAAGAAAGCGCTCGAAAATATCGAGAGGCGGGTCATTTCGTACGTTTTGGAACAAACCGGCTGGAACCGCACGAAAGCCTCCAAAATTCTTAAAATCAGCTACAAGACCCTGCTGTATAAAATTTCCGATCTTAACATCGAGCCCCCGGGGGAGGCCAAAAATGAATTGAACTGATTTTCCTCTGTTTATGAACTCCCCTACCCATCAATGGGTCTTTTTTTTCTCAATCCTTGCCGCTCCCCCCTGCCTGCCCTTTCCGGTGCCGCACCAAGAGGAAACTCCGATCTTCCCGAAAATCACCCTTTTTGAAATTTTCAATGAAAATTGAATCGGTTATACTCTCATAGGAAAAGATTCGAGAGCGACCGGAATTCGCCGAGGGAATTTGGCGCATATTTTGCTAAAAATTTTCCTGGTTAATTTGTCTCACCGCCAGACCCTGATGCACCTCAGAGATCACCAGTAAACGACCTTATCATTTCCTGCTGTTGATTTGGGCGACGCGAATTTTCGCTGGCACCGCCCATGGGGCGGAAGTATGCGGATTGGCCAAGGGCCTCGGCAAGAAATAATGCCGCCTCTGGCCTGTCTTTTGGCCCGTCACCGGCCCCACATTCGCCGGCACATACCCGATATTCACCGGCCAATGGGCCTGGTTGACGCGCCAAAATCCGGCGCCATGTTGCGGAATCATTGATCGCCGCGACCCTTAAATTGCGAAAGCGATGAACGAATTCAATTACAAAATCAAGCTGCGGGACAACGGGGGGCGTCGCTCCGGCATCGAGCGCAGGCAGTACCACTACACCTCGCACATTCCGGAAAGACGCAGCGGAGAGGATCGTCGCAGCGGAAAAGACAGAAGAAAAAACCCGCGGCTTTTTTCGCGGCTGCAGACGGAGGGCTGAATTTTCGCAGCTACCGCCGCCGGGCTTGGATCAGGGCGAATCTTCGGTTTGTTTACCGGTCATGATGCGCAGCAAGCGGATTATCTCCAGGTTTTGCTGTATCACCTCATCATACTTTTCAAGCATCTGGTCATATTTTCGGGACAATTCCTGGTTCTGGTCGTAGATCAAGCCCAATGTTTTGGTGGTGTAGTACGTGCCCAGGGCCGTCTGACCGATTTTGTAATCGGAGTTGACCGAACTGCCGGGTGCCGGCGGTCGGAGGGCTTCGAAGGCTTGACCGAATTCGTTCATCAAATCCCCGGCACTTTGGTCGGCCCCCGGCGCCGGCGAGGCCGTCACCACGCCCCAGAGCAGTGCCGTCCCAAAGGCTTTTAAAACGTTCATTTGCCTCTTTTTCATCCTTCCCCCCCAGTCTGCTCCGGTGCAGCCGGTTTTGAAGCCGGCCCTCCCGGAACAAAAACGAATTTCCAGTCGGCGTAGGTTTTGGCGTTTTCAAATTCGCTGTAATCTTCCGCAAACTGTTTCACCTTAAGCGGCTTTTCCTTCCGATTGGCAAACACCCCTTTGATGCGCCCCGTCCCGTCGCGCACAAATTCCCACTTGCCCTCGGAATCCAGCGGGTTGGGGTAGACCTTTCGCAGGTGCCTTTGAATGACGGGAAAGCGCGGGTCTTTCAGGAGGTCCTCCATCCGCTGGGGATAGGCCCCCTCCACGCCGGATGCCCCCGCCGTGTAGTAGGAGGCGATCGCTTTTCTGATCTGGTCACCGTTAAAAAGAAGCGCCGCCTCGCGCTCTCTTTGGACAATGGTGCGCCAGCTCTGACTCGCAGCGATCAGGCCGATCCCGGAGATGGTCACCAGCACCAGCACCGCCATCAAGGTGAAACCGCCGCTGCCGGCGATAATCTTGACCAGCCCGCCACGCTTGGTCGCAACCGGTTCTCCCGAAACCGCCTTTTTCACCATTCGTTGTAAGGCTCCCCGTCCAGACTGACCCGGTCGCTTCCGCTGTGGATGTCATACACCCCCCCTTCTTCCTCCCCCTCCGGGGGGATGACAACCCACGTGCTGCTTGAGCCCGTCATCGGATCGACTGGAATCGTCCGGATGTATTTCCTTTCCACCAGTTGCTCGAGGCTGTCCGGGTATTTCCCCTGGTCGCCGTAGTGTTGGTCGATGACATCTCTGATAACGAAAAGGGTTTCCCTGAGGGACGCTTCCCGGGCGCGCACGATGTAGCGCTGCATATTGGGAGTGGCGATGGTGGCCAGGATGCTCATGATCGCCAGCACGATCATCATCTCGATGAGCGTAAACCCCTTTTGATTTTGCGTTCTCACGATCACCAATCCTTGTAACTGGTCCCGTCCAAGGCCTTTTTCGCACTTTTGGAATACACGTCATACACATCCTGCCCGCCCCAGGATCTGCTATCCCAGGCATCGGCATAAGACCGGAGCCCCCACTCGCCGTCCTCGGTCATGGGGTCTTTGGGCAGGCGTCTGAGGAATTTGACCCTGTATGGCACCGGGCCTTGAATTTCCACCCCTTCCACCAAAACTTCGAGGGTTTTGGGGTAACCGCTGGAAAAGGCCTCCTTTGGGATCTCCCCGTTATCGACCCGCTCTTTGTAAGCGTCGAGGGCCGTGCGGATGGTGCGCAGATTTCTTTTCAGCTCGAATTCCTTGGCGCGTTTGGACGATACGACCGATAAGGGCATGATCCCCATGGCCAGCACCGACAAAATCGTCAGGGTGACGACCAGCTCGATCAGGGTGACGCCGGCGTCGGATCTCAAAAGCCGCAGTGCCATCAGTCACCCAGGGCCTCGGAACGCGCCACGACGTGAATGTCACCAGCGAAAAGCGGTGATTTTTTCAACTCCTCGCTGGCGGCCCGGGCGCTGGCAAAGTCCTTGAATTTCCCTACAAAAACACGGTAAACGGGCCCCTCATCCGAAGCGCGGCCTACCAGAGTGAAAGATTCAAAACCGGTCTGCCCGCCGATCTCCTGAAGCCGCCGCTTGGCCTCCTCTTCCCGGCTGAAGGCGTTTACCTCGATGCTGAAGGGCAGCGCAACCGGCCAGACGAGAACCTCTTGCGGAGCGCGGGAAATGGTCAAGTGCGGCTCGCCGGACGATGGGAGAACAGGTCCAGGAGCGCTCAGCGCCCCCGGCAGATCCACAGTGGAAGCTTCCCGGCCGCGCCGGTTGAGGTGTTCCAAGAGGCCCTTCTCCGGTTTTTCGCGGTACTGCTGTTTTCGATCCAGATAACTGCTGTAGGGTTCTCTGAGGGAATAGTCCTGTTCGCTTCCAGACCAGAAGGTCAGCACGTCGGTCCCGGGCACTTCCTGGGCCCTGGCCAGCATCGGGGTGAAGGTGAAGAGGACATCGGTTTCGTTGGCCCGCTCTTCGGTGTTGGAAAAAATGCTACCCATGGCCGGCACCTCCCCCAGGAAGGGCAGCTTGCGAACGGTGGTGCGCTCGTCCTCCTGGATCAGGCCGCCAACGATCACCGGCTCGCCGTCCCGCACGGTCATCACCGTGTTGACGGTTCGGGTCAGGATTTCAAACTGGGGGTCATCGGCAGTTCCGATATTGGGCCCCAGCGCACTGAGCTCTAATGTCAGTTTCAAGGAGATTTCCCCGTGAAGGTTGATGGTCGGTTCGGCATTCACTTTCACGCCAATATCGAAGTACTGGAAATCATTGGTGACCACACCGGTGGTGTCCACCCGCCGGTTGGTGCGCAAGGGGACCCGCGAGCCGATCAGAACCGAGGAAGTCTCTCGGTTGCGAACCCTCAACTGCGGCTTGGCCAGAATCCGGGTGTCCGTGTCCTGCTTGAGAAAGTTCAGGGTCACCGTCGGAACCGCCAGCAGAAGCTCGTTGCTGGTAATGTCCCCCAAAGCCCCCAAGGAGGCCAGATTGGCGAAGGTGGAGTCGGAACTGATGTTGGGGGCCGACTCCCCGACCCCCAGGGTCAGGGAATACGGGTTGAAATCGAGACCCAGCTGCTTTTCTTTGGTGCGTCTGACCTCGAGAATCTCGATGTTCAGCAGGACCTCGGCCGGGGCACGGTCATTGGCTTCGATGATTTTTCCGGACAGTTCGATGACTTCCTTGGGTCCCCGCACCACGATGGCGTTTAACTGCTCATTGGCGCTGATGTTATCGCTCTTGAAAATTTTGGACAACATCTCGACCACTTTCGGGGCTTCCAGGGTGCTCAGGTAAAAGGTGCGGATTTGAAGATCCTGGTATTCCTTCCCCTTTGCGGGGGTCTTGGCATACACCATCATGGTTTTTTCATCCACCACCTTGGCGGCCAGGTTGCTGGTTTTCAGCAGCACCTCCAGAAAGTGGTCGAAAGACACATCGGTCATGAAAAGGGTCACCCGGTTGTCCTGCAGGTCCTTGTCGAAAATGAAGTTGATCCCGGAAAGCTTCGTGAGCACCTCGAACACGTTGAGAATCGGGGAGTTTTTGAATTTCAACGAGATCGGGGCGCGGGACTTCAACTTCAGATTGAACTTGGGGGGCAGCGCGTCCTTTTTTTCAAAAAAAGCCAGGGCCTCCCGGGCATCTCGGCTTTCGGGATTTAACTCGAGAGACTTTTGAAAAAGCTCCCGGGCCTGGTCATATTTTTCGACTTTGACCATCGTTTCGGCCTTGGTGAAATAATGGTCCGCCTCCTTGAGGTTGCGGGCTTTCAGAAGCAGTTCGCCCGCCCGGCTGTTGGCCGGATTCATGCTGATGCTGATCTGAAACTCGCCGATGGCCTCATTGAAGCGCCTGTTTTTCAGAAGGATCTCCCCCCGGGCCATGTGATAGCGGGAGGACTC
>JASFIY010000114.1:0-6335 GCA_050122415.1 Desulfobacteraceae bacterium | reverse complement strand
GTGTTCATGGATTTTCTGGAGGACCGCAAGGAGGCTTTTGAACGGGTCTTCAACGTGGTCAACATCGAAACCCCGGACTCGGTTCCGGCGAGCGCCTCCCTGGACCGCTTCGCGGTGATCAAGCCCAAAACCAAGATCGGTGAAAACGTGCTGGTGGCGCAGCGGGCCTTCCTGCAGAATTCGGTGCTCGGAAAGGGAGCCAACGCCCAGGAAAACTGCTACATCATCAACGCTAAACTGGAGGGCAACAACGTCACCGCGCACGGGGCCAAAATCATCGAGGCGGATCTTGGCAAGAACGTCTTCGTGGGATTCAACTCTTTTCTCAGGGGACGGCCGGGCGCCAGGATCACCATCGGCCAGGAGAGCGTCATCATGCCCCACACCATCGTCGATGTCCGCAAACCCCTGACGATCCCGCCCGGCCACCTGGTTTGGGGGTTGGTTCGCAACCCCCAGGACCTGGAAGCCAACAGCATGCCGCTCAAGGACTTTGCCAAGATCGATACCCGGGTCTGCAGGGGGGCGATGCTTTTCGAGGGCAGCGGCGGCAGCTTCGTTTCGGCCTTCCAGGAGCGCATCCACCACATCCTGGAGGCCAACGGGGCGTTTTTCGATGGCAAGTTGAAGCGGGGGCACGCCCAGCGCAACCAGAACATCTCCTTCAACACCATCCAGCCCTATCCCGAAGGGGACAAGGCGGGACTGTATCCCACCATCATCATCCAGCCTTAAAAAACCGCCGGCCCGGCGACGATCCTGACGCCGGGCCGACGGTGTCTCACTTGAAAAAATTCAACAGGGCGTGCAGGTTGGTCATGGGGTGGGGCGGACAGCCGGGGATGAAGAGGTCCACCGGCAGGAGGCTGTCCAGTCCTTGGCTGACCTCGGGGCTGCCACGAAAAGGGCCGCCGGAAAGCGCGCAGCTGCCCACGGCAACCACCACCCGGGGCTCCGGGGTGGCCTCCAGGGTCTGCAGCAGCGCGGTTTGCATGTTGCGGGAGATGGGGCCGGTGACCACGATGCCGTCGGCGTGGCGTGGGGAGGCAACGAAGTTGATGCCGAAGCGGGCCAGATCGAAAAACGGGGTGGCCAGGACGTTGAGGTCCGCCTCGCAGGCGTTGCAGCCGGCCGCCGACACCTGGCGCAGCTGAAGTGAGCGGCCGAAGAGCTTTTTGAAGTGCTGGCGGGAGTGTGCGGCCAGCTCCGGCAGGTTGCCCTGGGTGATGAGGTGCGCTTTCTCGGCAACGGCGATGGCAAAGTCCTGGGTAAAGGTGACGAAGCGCCCTCCGGAGAGCCGTTCACAGGTGCCGCAGAAAACGCAGCGGCCCATGTCGATGGTGCGGGCCGCCGGGTCGATGGCCTCCTGGGGGCAGGCCGCCGCACAGGCCGCGGCCAGATCCGGCGGGGCGTGGGGGTCGATCTGCGGCTGGCCCCGGTAGCGTGGCGGCAGTTGGACGGCCGCTTTGGGGTATTTTGACGTTCGATACCCCTGCTCGAATCTGTTGCGCAGTACATTCAGCATGCTCGCCCCGCTCTCGCTTAAAGGTCAAACCCGCAATAGGACAGGTTGTAGCTTTTGTTGTTCAATGGGAAGTCTGAAATGCCGGTGTTTCTGAGCGACATGGACAACCCGCTCCAGTTGTGGAAAGAGGGGTCCTTGACCTTGTAGCGGCGGATGCCGCCGGCGGCATCCGTCAGGATGCAGTGGGAAGCCTCGCCGCGCCAGGCCTCCACCAGGGTGACCGCGACGCAATCGGGCGCCAGGGGCAGATCGGCCGCATCGATGACCTTGGTGTCGACGGACTCGGCCAGCAGCGTTTCGACGATCGCGATGGACTGCATCACCTCGTCGGCCCTGATTTGGGCCCGCGCCCAGACGTCTCCGGTGGTCTCGGCCCGCTCGGGGATCTGCAGGCTGCCGTAGCGCTCGCTGGGGAAACAGCGCCGGACATCGTAGGAGATGCCGCAGGCGCGTCCGGCCGGCCCCACCAACCCCAGTTGGCGGGCATCCGTCCGGCTGACCGCGCCGCAGCCCTCGAAGCGCGCCCTGACGCTGGGGGTGTTCAGCAGCAGGGCGCAAACGTGCTGCATCTGGGTCTTGAGTTCGGCGATGCGGGCTCTCATCTCGCGGCGGTTTTCGTCGCCGAGCGCGAAGCGCACCCCGCCGGGTCGCACCAATCCCTTGCCGAAACGGTTGCCGCAGAGCAGCAGGCTCAGGTTGAGGAAATCGCCGCGCATCCGGCCGCAGTAGTTGGCCGGTGGCAGAAAGGCCACGTCGCCGCTGAGGGCGCCCAGGTCGCCCACATGGTTGGCGACGCGCTCCAGCTCCAGGCCGATGGTGCGGATGGTCTGGGCCCCCGCATCGACCTGAACGCCGGCGAGGGCCTCCACGGCCTGGGCATGACACAGGCTGTGGCCCACCGCGGTGTCCCCGGCAATGCCCTCGGCAATCACCGGCAGCCGCTTGCCGGCGGCTTGCAGCAGGAGGTCCTCCACCCCCCGGTGCTGGTAGCCCAGCTGGATTTCCAGGTTGAGCACACGCTCGCCGATGCAGTTGAACCGGAAATGGCCGGGCTCGATCACCCCGGCATGCACCGGGCCCACCGCCACCTCGTGGATTTCATCGCCGGTCACCGCATAGTAAGGGTAGCCGCCGGGGATGTCCGCGTCGTAATCGTTGCCGAAAACGTCCGCCACGCCGCGGCGGTTGGGGTGGTAGCGGACCATTTTGAGCCAGGGGTGGCCTTCGGGTCGAATCCCGTACTGCTCGGCGATTTCGCGCTCGAAGAGATGAAAGGCCGGACAGTGCGGGGTCAAGGCCGGGTAGGCCTCGGGCGCGTCACAGACCGCGGCCAGCAAGGTCTCCGTGCGCAGCACGGCCATCAGGCGGACGCCGGCCCCATGGGGGAAGGCGAAAAACTGGACCACCTGGCCGCCGCCGGCGACGATTGCGGTCGCCTGGGCGGCGAAGTCTTCGAAGGGCAAGTGGGGGATGCTCCCCAGGGGCACAGCTTGCCCATGGCCGATGGTTTTGAAACGGCTGGTCATCAGAACCCTCCCCCGACGGCGCTGACCGCCTGCCTGATCGTCTGGTAGAGGGTGTCGGGCATCCAGCAGCACAGCACCAGAGAGGTCAGCAACAGCGCGTATTGAGGCCAGACGAGGCTGGCCGACTCCTTGATCCGGACCGGCGTTTGGGCGGCGTCGAAGGAGATTTTCATGACGTTGTGGGCCAAACCGGCGAAGATCACGCACAAGCTGAGGAGAAACAATATCGCGCCCGCGTGGTTGCCCGCCCGGAAGGCGGCGATGATGATCAGCAGCTCGCCGATGAAGATGCCGAAGGGTGGAAAGCCTGAAATGGCGGCAAAACCGCCGAAAAAGGCGATGAAGGTCCTGGGCATGCGACCCGCCAGGTCGCCGGTGTGCTGGATCAACCGGCTGCCGAAGCCCAGCAGGATGTTGCCGGAGGTCAGAAAAAGGCTCGATTTGATCAGGCTGTGGTGGATCAGGCAGATCATTGCGCCGTAAACGCCCAGGCCGCCGATGCCGGTACCGAAGGCGATGATGCCCATGTTTTCGATGCTGGAATAGGCCAGCATGCGTTTGTACTCGGTCTGCTTGAGAATGAAGGTGGCCGCGGCCGCGATCGAGATCAGGCCGAAGACCACCAGGATCGGCCCCGAAAAGTCCTCCAGGCCGGCGGCGTGCATGATTTTGTTGGTTTTGAAGATCCCCAGGTAGGCACAGTTCAGCAGCACCCCGGAGAGCAGGGCGGAGGCAGGGCTGGGAGCCTCGCTGTGGGCGTCGGGCAGCCAGGTGTGCATCGGCGCCAGGCCCATTTTGGTGCCGTAGCCCACCAGTATGAAGACAAAGCCGGCCTTCAGCCATAGGGGGTCCATTTCTCCGGCCACCTCGGTCAGCGCCGAGAAGGAGATCGGCGCGTCCACCCCACCCACGTCCATGGCCACGGTGACCAGCACCGAGCCCAGCAGCGCCATGGCGATCCCCACCGAGCAGATCAGCACGTATTTCCAGGTGGCCTCCAGGGAGGCCGCGCTGCGGTGGGTGTAGATCAGGGGGGCGCTGGCCAGGGTGGTGGCCTCGATGGCGATCCACATCACCATGATGTGATCCGAGAGGGTCACCATGGTCATGGTGGCGAGAAAAAGCAGCATGGAGCCGCTGAAGATGTTTTCCGACCGGATCTCCGAGGCCTGCAGATAGGCGTTGGTGTAAATGGAAATCAGGAAAAAGAGCAGCGAAATCACCAGCAGCGAGAGCAGCCCTTCAGGGGTCACCGCGAAATATTCGGGAAACAGGGGGGCCAGGCCACCGGCCCATACCGTAACCGAAAGCGCTAGGTGAACGGCACCGGTGAGCACCAGCAGCAGCCGCCCGATGCGGGCGGGCAGAAAGAGCGCGGCGGCACCGGTCAAAAGCGGGATCAGAAAAACGATCTCAAGCATGAAATATTCACCTATTCCTTTAGAGTTCGCAAACGGGCGGTGTCCACGTCATCGAAGGTCTGTTTGATGTTCTGCAGGATGACCGCCATGATCATGACGCCGGCCAGCACATCCAGCAGAATGCCGAATTCCACAATATGGCGGGCGCGGATTGAGAACGTGGTGCCCACCAGGTAGATGCCGTTCTCCATCATGATGTAGCCCAGAACCATGGCGATGGCGTTGCGGCGGGCCATAAGCAGAAACATGCCGGCCCCCAGCAGGGAGATGGCGGTGGGCAGCAGCAGGGCGCTGACGCTGCTGGCGGGGGCATTGAAGCGGTGGCTGGCGATGGTGGCCGCCACCACCAGCAGCAACCCGGCCAGGATGGAGGCGTGGTAGCCGACGATGGGTTCCACCTCGCGCTGGATGGCGACTTTCTGGATGGCCAGGAGGATGCACCCGGGAATGACGATGCCGCGGATGGTCAGGGTCGCCAGGGTGAAGAGGATGCCCCCGGTGGTCATGTCCTGGCCGATGAAAAGCGGTACGACGGACACCACGATCCCCTGAAAGGCGAGCACCTTGATCAGTCCCGGCAGGCGGCTGGAGCCGAAAGAAAAGAGGATTGAGAGCAGCGCCAGCGCCAAAATGGTATCCACCGTGTGAATCATCTCAAGAACTCCAGGGTGATGATGGTTGCGAAAAAGGCCAGTGCAAAGGAGACCAGCAAGAACTTCGGCACCCGGTCCATGCGGTAGCGCGCCATGACCGATTCGGTGACGCCCACGGCCACGTAGACCAGCAGCAGGCCCAGGGAGAGGACCCCCAGATTCCCCAGCAGGTGGCCCGGCTGGAAGGGCAGGATCAGTCGGGCCACCATGGCGGCGTAGAAAAACAGCTTGAGAAAGGCGCCCATTTCGATCAACGCGAAGTCCGGGCCGCTGTGATCCAGCACCATGACCTCGTGGATCATGGTCAACTCAAGGTGGGTGGCCGGGTCATCCACCGGCACCCGGGCATTTTCGGTCAGCAGAATGATGAAGAGGGCGATCACCACGAAAAGCAGGGGCGATCCAGCCGTCTGCCAGAAGCCGCGGGGATTTTCCCCGGCGAAGTAGGCACCGAGGTTCAGATCGCCGCTCAGCCGGTAGAAGAGGATCAGGATCATGAACAGGCTGGCCTCGCAGATGATGGGAAAATAGGCCTCGCGGGCCGCACCCATCCCCTCGAAGGGCGAGGCGGTGTCCATGGCGGCGGTGATGGTGAAAAAGCGCGCCAGCCCCAGCAGGTAGAGGACAAAGATCACATCGCCATCGAAGGTCAGCACCGGCGGCTGGCCGCCGATGGGCAGAAAGAGAAGTGCCGTGGCCCCCGCCGCCAGCGAAACGACGGGACCCAGCCTGAACAGAAAAGTGGTGCTGGTGCTGTAGACCGACCCCTTTTTGCAGAGCTTGGCCAAGGTATAGTAGTGGATCAGCACCGGGGAGCCTTTGCGGCCGCCGAAAAAGGCCTTCACCTTGAGAATCACGCCCGCAAAAAGCGGGGCCGTCAGCAGGGCCAGGGCCCACAGCAGGAGGGATTGGATCATCGACGCTTCCCATCAGGGTTGGGGTGAACGATCAGCATGCGATCCGTGGGGCGCTGCCGCATCTTTGCCGGCGCGCGGGTCTATACGAAAAACAGCAAGATCACGATGGCCAGCAGAATGTAGCCGATATAAAGGTGGATGTCACCATGCTGAATCCAGCGCAATTTATCGAACAGCCACGTCACCGGAGTGACCACCGCGGAGTTGAGGTGCAGTTCAACGATGTCATGGACGTGGCTGCGGTAGTGGGTTCGGCCCGGGAAGAGCCCCGTCACCGGCGGGTGGTCCTCCTC
>JASFIY010000113.1:0-6368 GCA_050122415.1 Desulfobacteraceae bacterium | reverse complement strand
GGGTCGCCGATTACGGCCACAAAAAAGCGCTGCCCGCGACAGAGGTCGCGGGGGAGGCGCTTTTTTTGTTTCCGAGGAAATCATGGCAGGGCCATAGAGCCCATCGGGTTTTGTGCCGTCGGCACATGCTGAAGACCCGCTAAAAGGACGGTCATGGATAAAATTATCATCGAAGGCGGGCGCCCGCTGCGGGGCCGGGTGCAAATCAACGGGGCCAAGAACGCCGCACTGCCCATTCTGGTCTCCGCGTTGCTGACCGACGGCTGGAACACCTATCACAATGTGCCCGATCTGAAGGACATCGAGAGCATCAAGGAGCTGCTGGCCCAGTTGGGTGCCGCGGTGGAAAGCGACGGCCGCAGCGTGCGCGTCAATGCCGCCGGCCTGTGCTGTCCTGAGGCGTCCTATGATCTGGTCCGCAAAATGCGGGCATCGGTCCTGGTGCTGGGCCCGCTGGTGGCCCGCCTCAAAAAGGCCCGGGTGTCTCTCCCCGGCGGCTGTGCCATCGGGGCGCGGCCCATCAACCTGCACCTCAAGGGCTTGGCCCTGCTGGGGGCCGACATCAAACTCGAGCACGGCTATGTCGAGGCCTCGGCCAAAGTGCTCAGGGGCAACGAGATCGATTTCGACGTTCCTACCGTCACCGGCACCGAAAACCTTCTCATGGCGGCGGTTTTGGCCCAGGGCCGGACCGTTTTGCGCAACGCCGCGCGCGAGCCTGAAGTCGTGGCCCTGGCCGAAACCCTGAAGGCCATGGGGGCCGAAATCCAAGGAGCCGGGACGGCCGAGATCAGCATCAGGGGCGTGCCCGAACTTCGGCCGGCGGAAACCCGGATCATCCCGGATCGCATCGAAGCGGGTACCTTCATGGTGGCGGCGGCCCTCACCGGCGGCGATATCCAGGTGGACGGCTGCGATCCGGCGCATCTGGGCGCCGTCTTTCACAAGCTGCGCCAGGCGGGCGCCGAAGTTCAGCCGACGGGCGGGACGGTGCGCGTTCAGGGTCCGGAGAGTCTCCACAGCGTCGATATCAAAACGACCCCCTACCCGGGGTTTCCCACCGACATGCAGGCCCAGTTCATGGTGCTGATGTCGGTGGCCGACGGCCACAGCGTCATATCCGAGACCATTTTCGAAAACCGTTTCATCCATGTCAGCGAGCTGCGGCGGCTGGGGGCCGACGTGATGGTCAGCGGCAATATCGCCACGGTGCGGGGGGTGCCGCACCTTTCCGGGGCGCCCGTGATGGCGACCGATCTGCGGGCCAGCGCCTCTCTGGTGCTGGCCGGTCTGGTGGCCCGCGGGGTTACCGAGGTGCGCCGGGTGTATCATCTGGATAGGGGCTATGAGGCGATCGAAAAGAAGTTTGCCCGGCTCGGGGCTGTGATCCGGAGGGAAAAAGAGTAGCCGTTAATCCCTCGTTTTAGGTGGCATACAAGCTGCATCAACCGGAGGCGGCCGATGGTCCGGGTGATTGCAGCTTTTTTTTGGGCGATCCGTCAGGGGCCGGAGGCCCCGGGTGTTGGCAGCGAGAGCGACGGGGGGGCGCCACGGGTGGCCTGCAACTTAAAGATGGGATCACAAGGGGCCACCCGCGATGCGGCGCGCCCAAGGCAGGTGCCCGCGGCCATCGCCCTGCGCCCGTTGGTCCCGGCGCTGCTGGGTTTGATGGCGGGGGTTTGGATTGGCGAGCGCCTCCCCCACGGGGGTGTCTGGGCCTGGGGGGCGTTGGGGGCCGCCCTGGTTTTCGGGGCTTTCGGCGCGCTCCGCAGACACCCTGTCCCCCTGGCGGTGCCCCTTTTTTTTGCCGCCCTCGGCTATCTTCTGATTCACCCGTGGGTGGCCCCCGATCTTCCTTCCCACCACGTCAGCCGTTTCAGCGGCCCCGTCAAATGGCGGATTACAGGCATTGTCGATGCCGCCCCGGTGATTGCCGAGCACCGGATGAAATTCCTCCTGCGGGCCGAGAGCCTGGACGACGGCGCCGGGGCCACCGCGGTCAGCGGCAAAATTCAGGTGACCGTGGCCGGCACCGCCGCGGCGCTTGCCACCGGAGACCGGGTGATGCTGCAAAGCCGTCTCAGACCCTTTCGAAATTTCAACAACCCCGGCGGTTTTGACTATCGACGCTACATGGCCTTCGCGGGGGTGTGTGTCAGGGCCTTTTGTTCGGCCGAGGAGGTGACGGTTCTGGAGCGTTTGCCGCTGGCCGGTTTCAATGAACGGCTCAGCCGCTATCGCGAGGCGGTGGCCGCGCTGATCGCGGGGCGGGGGCGGCCCAAGGAGCAGGCGGTGCTCAAAGCCCTTGTGATCGGCCGGCGGGATGCGATCCCACCCGAGCTCCGCGAGGCCTTCAACCGCGCCGGGGTCGGTCATCTGCTGGCCATTTCCGGGCTTCACATCGGCATTGTCGCCATGGGGTTTTTCAGGTCTTTCAGCTGGCTGCTGGCCCGCTTCGAGGTGCTCCTCTGGCATGCCTGGACCCGCAAAGGGGCGGCCCTCTTGTCCCTGGCCGCGGTCATGGGCTACGGCCTGCTGGCCGGGATGTCGCCCTCCACCCAGCGGGCCGTCGCCATGGCGGCGGTTTTTCTGGGCGCATTCGTCGTGGAACGCGAGCCGGAGCTCTACAACACCCTTGCGCTGGCCGCCCTGGTGATTCTAATCGCACACCCGCCGGCCCTCTTTGCGGTCTCGTTTCAGCTTTCTTTTGCGGCCGTCTTCTGGATCCTCTTCGGGCTGCGGGGGGCAGCGGCAGCGAGCGGCGCGCCGGCCGCAAGGTTTGCCGGATCCCTCTGGGCGGTCGGTCTGCGGCGGCTGGGAATTTTCATTTGGGTTTCGCTGCTGGCCTTTCTCGGCTCCCTGCCGCTGGTGATGGTCTACTTCAACCAAATCTCGCTGGTGGGGCTGGTGGCCAACTGCCTGTTCGTGCCGCTGATCGGGTTTGTGGTGGTGCCCCTGGGGGTGGTGGGGGCGGGGCTGCTGGCCTTCAGTCCGTTGCTGGCCGAGCAGGCGTTTGGAATTGCACTCTTTATTCTGGGATGGGGGCTGACAGGGGTCGAATGGGTCGCCGGCTGGCCGTGGGCGGCCGTCAAAACCGTCACCCCGTCGAGCCTCGAGGTGGTCTGTTTTTATGCGTTCCTCTGGGGAGGGCTTTGCTGGTTGCGCCCGGCGCCGACGATCGCCCCGGAAGGCGTGTCACCCGCCATCGAGGGCCCTCGGCCCAGGAAAGCGCTGGCGGCGCTGGTACTGGCACTGGCCCTGCTGACGGCGGCCGGCGACATCGGCTACTGGTGCTACCAGCGGTTTTGGCGCTCGGATTTGCGGGTCACCGTCCTGGACGTTCAGCAAGGCAGCTGCGCTCTGGTGGAATTTCCCGCCGGCCACTGCATGCTGATCGACGGCGGCGGCTTTTCCGACAACGCCCGTTTCGACATCGGGCAGCGTGTGGTGGCGCCCTTTCTCTGGCGCAGGAAAATTCGGACCCTGGACACCCTGGTGCTCTCTCACCCGGACAGCGACCACCTTAACGGTCTTTTATACATCGCGCAGCATTTCAACATCAAGCAGGTCTGGAGCAACCACGAGGCGGGGGAAAACACAGGCTACCGGGTTTTTCGCGAGATTCTTGACCGGCGCGCCATTCCGCATCCGGACTTCCGAACCCTGCCCCGAAGCGCCCGGATCGGCGGGGTGGCCGTTGAGGTGCTCTACCCACCGGCCGATTTTTCCGCCAAAAGGGCCCGCGACGGCTGGCGCAACACCAACAACAATTCGCTGGTCCTGCGGCTGCGGTTGGGGGCCCACATCTTTCTCTTCCCCGGCGATATCATGGCGCCGGCCGAGGCGGAGCTCGTGCGCACCATCCGCCCGGCGTTGGGCGATGCTGTTCTCGTGGCCCCGCACCACGGCAGCCGCACATCGAGCACGCCGGCCTTTCTCAACTGGGCGCGGCCGAAAACCGTTGTCATCTCCTCCCGCGGCGGCGTCCGCGGACAGCAGCCGCACCCAAATGTGCTGGCGCGCTACCGGGCGCTGAATGCCGCGGTCTACACCACCTTCAGCCATGGTGCGGTGACCTTTGCGACCGACGGCCGCCTTCTTCGAATAGACCCTTACCTCAAAAAGCAAAGCAACCGCGATACGGGGCAAAACCCATTTTGATGAGATTTCCGAAATTGGATTTTGGGGGAGCCGCGACTTTGGGCTTGCGGTTTGAACCGGACTTGCCTATTTTGAAACGGTGCGTTCGGTGACTTCTGCTTGTACTCTCGGCGGGTCCAGCTCCGGAAGGCATTGCCAAGATTTCCGCCGGCCTTGGCCGGCGGCGATACTGCGGCGATGGCCGGCGGCGGCATCCGCCTCTCCAGGAAAAGGAGGTGCAGCCATGAAGCTGAGCACGACCGCCTTCGAACCCGGCGGGATGATCCCCGCCCGTTACACCTGCGATGGCGACGATATCTCCCCCGATCTCGGTTGGCAGGACCTGCCGGCAGGTGCGGCCAGCCTGGCGCTCATCTGCGATGACCCCGACGCCCCGGCGGGCACCTGGGTGCACTGGGTCTACTACGATATCCCGATAACGGTGAAACGCTTGCCGGCAGGTATCCCGAACCACGAGCGGCCCGCGAGCGGCGGGGTTCAGGGCACCAACGATTTCCGTAAACTGGGGTATGGCGGCCCCTGTCCCCCCAAAGGGAGCCACCGCTATTTTTTCAATCTCTACGCCCTGGACAGTGCTCTGGGGCTTGCGCCGGGTGCCACCAAGAAACAGCTCCTGAAAGCCATGGCCGGCCACGTGCTGGCCCATGCCGAACTGATGGGGCGCTACGAACGCTGACAGGCGATGGGCACCGCCGCGGGGCATAGGGGAAACACCCATATAAATGAGGATTTCCCCTATAGACAAGTATTGCGCGCTGTGTAAGAAGAACAAGCAGTCCATTGTCTTCATTTGAGGAATCAAGCCCGACGCATATAACCGGCGCCCAGCCGGGGTTTCGGCACCAGCCTGCAAGAATTGCTTATCACCAGTTGACTCAATCCGAGACCGGGCGCGCCCGGCAGCCCGCGAAGGGGCCCTTCCGGGCGTGGTCCAGCGATCCACACCCCCGGCTTTTGAGCAGCCCTGGCGGCCAAGGTCGCGGCGCAGTTCCCCGGTCGGATGCCTGGGTGCCGGCAAGTCACGGGCTTGCAGGCGACGGCACCCCCCGTCAAGGTGCCCATGATGGCACCGGGAACGAAAGGAGGTGATGGCAACTATCGCCAAATGCTTTGACCGGCGGACCCGGAAATTTTCGCCGGGTGAACACACCCCATCAAAAGAGGAGGAGGAAGAGATGAAGAAATTTTTCGTTGCCACGCTCGTGCTGTTGGTCTGTGTTGGGATTCCCGCTCTGGTTCTGGCCGAAAGTGCCACCAAGGAGGAGTGCATCGCCAAATCCCAGGAAGCCGCCCAGATGGTCCAGGAGAAGGGTTTGGATGCTGCAATTGCGGCCATCAACGATAAAGAGGGCCAGTTTGTCTGGAAAGACACCTACGTCTTTCTGATGAACATGGACGGCAAGATGCTGGCGCACCCCATGAGCCCGGCCCTGCTGGAGAAGGACACCCTGCTCACCGTTGCCGACGCCAACGGTAAGGAGTTGTTTGTGGAGTTCGTCAACGTGGCCGCCCAAGGCGAGGGCTGGGTCGACTACGTGTGGCCCAAACCGGGGGAGGAAACACCGTCGCCCAAGAGCACCTACATCTATCAGGTGCCGGGCACCCAGTACTTCGTCGGTGCTGGCATTTATGAATAGCCGTCTGCAGGCCGCAGGCGGGATGCCGATCTGAGTTGCACCAATTGAACCCCCGGCGGCGGGCATCGGAACCGGATGCCGCCGGGGATCCAATGCCGGTCGACTGCGTCACGCACGCGGTTGGCCGGTTTTTTTTCGCGGATTCGAAATGCTGGTCTCCAGGGGAGCCGCCGCACTGCGGCGGCCGACACCCAGCAGCGGGTGGTTAAAGGCCGCGGCGGGTGGTGCCGATATCCCTCGGAGCATGCGAAGCAAATTTCTGATCATAATTGTGGTGGTCGCGGTCGCCCTGGTGTCCAATTATTTGGGGTTCGCCAGGGGGTTTGCAAAAGGCACGCGCCACACCAATCTCTGGTGGGTGGAGCAGAAAAGCATCTACTACGACACCCACCAGATCATCCAGAAGCGCCAGCTCAAGAGACACGATTGTCTTTAGGCTCTCGGCACCTCTAGGCACCTGCCGGGGGAGCGCACTCCCGGCTCGCCACCCGCGGATGTGACGGGGTCCGGGCGACAGAATACCCCCGTCACCGGCGCCGCGGTTTTTCCATTTACCTTTCCCGAACATTT
>JASFIY010000112.1:0-6378 GCA_050122415.1 Desulfobacteraceae bacterium | reverse complement strand
ATGCGGCGGTCTTTTTTATCGATCGGAGTGCTTAAACGGGTGCAGCCCTTCAACCCGACAGCCTCAGGAGGTGACATCAGTTGAATCCGTTTTACAAGAATCTGGCGTTGTGGCTGGTTATCACGCTGATGATGATCATGCTCTTCAACCTCTTCAACCAGCAGCATCTTGCCGAAAACACCCTCAGCTACACCGAGTTCTTGAGCATGGTGGAAAACGAGAAAATCGCTGAGGTCGTCATCCAGGGCCAAGAGCTTCTCGTAACCGACACCAATCGCAACCGATTCAAAGTGTTCGCCCCGCAGGATGCCGAATTGATCAAGATGCTGCGGACCAAAGGCGTCATGATCAAGGCCAAACCGCCGGCCGAGTCGCCCTGGTACATGTCTGTTCTGATTTCCTGGTTTCCGATGATCGTGCTGATCGGGGTGTGGATTTTTTTCATGCGCCAAATGCAGTCTGGCGGCGGCAAGGCCCTTTCGTTCGGCAAGAGCAAAGCGCGCCTGATGTCGGATCAACAAACCAAAGTCACCTTCGAAGATGTCGCCGGCATCGACGAGGCCAAGGAGGAACTGGGGGAAATCGTCGAATTCCTGCGGGACCCCAAAAAGTTCACCCGCCTGGGAGGCCGGATCCCCAAGGGAGTATTGCTGATGGGGCCGCCGGGAACCGGCAAGACCCTGCTGGCAAGGGCCATCGCCGGTGAGGCGGGGGTCCCCTTCTTCAGCATCAGCGGTTCGGATTTCGTGGAAATGTTCGTCGGCGTCGGCGCCTCCCGGGTGCGCGATCTGTTCGTACAGGGCAAAAAAAATGCCCCCTGCATCATTTTCATCGACGAGATCGACGCCGTCGGCCGCCACCGCGGGGCCGGGCTCGGCGGCGGCCACGACGAGCGCGAACAGACCTTGAACCAGTTGCTGGTGGAGATGGACGGTTTCGAGTCCAACGAGGGGGTCATCCTGATCTCGGCCACCAACCGCCCGGACGTCCTGGACCCGGCCTTGCAGCGGCCGGGCCGCTTCGACCGCCAGGTCGTGGTCTCCCTGCCGGACATCAAAGGCCGCGAGGCCATCTTAAAGGTTCACATGCGCCGCACCCCGGTGGCGACCGACGTCGACGCCCTCATGCTGGCCAAGGGCACCCCCGGCTTCTCGGGCGCCGACCTGGAAAACCTGGTCAACGAAGCCGCCCTGCTGGCCGCCAAGCGCGGCAAGGAGCGCCTGGAGATGACCGATTTCGAGGACGCCAAGGACAAGGTCTACATGGGTCTGGAGCGCAAGTCCAAGGTGATCCGGGAGGAGGACCGTAAAACCACCGCTTACCACGAGGGCGGCCACGCCCTGGTGGCCCGCTTTCTGCCGGGCACCGACGCGGTCAACAAGATCACCATCATTCCCCGCGGCCGCGCCGCCGGCGTCACCTGGTTTCTCCCCGAGGAGCGCGACTTCAAATACAAAGATCAGCTGGAAAGCGACCTGGCGGTGGCCTTCGGCGGCCGGGTTGCCGAGGAACTGGTCTTCGGAAGAATCAGCACCGGCGCCTCAAACGATATCAAACAGGCCACCGGTCTGGCCCAGAAGATGGTGCGGGCCTGGGGGATGAGTGCCGATCTCGGCCCGCTCTCATACGACCAGGGCGAGGAGCAGATCTTTCTCGGCCGGGAAATCTCCCAGCATCGCGACTACTCCGAGGAAACCGCCCGCAAGATCGACCAGGAAATCACTCGGATCATCAAGGACAGCTACAACCGCGCCAAAGGGGTGCTGGAGGAAAACATCGACGTTTTACACAAGCTTGCGGCGCTGCTGCTGGAAAAGGAAACCGTTTTGGGCCGTGACTTGGATGAGCTGATTCATTCCCTGAAACCGGATTTCAACCTCCCCGAGGCGGCGGATAACCTGCAGGACCCGCAGCCTGGGGTGGAAACCGGGCAAGCCCAGGCCTGATCGGTGAATTCCCACCTTCTGTCCTGGGGCCGTCACCGCCTCGAGCTGGGTCGGCACACCTGTGTGATGGGGGTTGTCAACGTCACGCCGGATTCCTTCTCCGACGGAGGCCATTATCTGGACCCGGCAGCCGCCATCGCCTGCGGTGAGCAAATGGCCGCCGAAGGTGCCGGCATCATCGACGTCGGCGGGGAGTCGACCCGGCCGTTTTCCGACCCCATTACCACCGAAGAGGAAATAGATCGGGTGGTGCCGGTGATCGAGACCCTGGCGACCCGCATCCACCAGCCCATCTCCATCGATACCATGAAGGCCGCCGTGGCCGACCGGGCACTGGCGGCCGGCGCGGCAATGATCAACGACATCAGCGCCATGACTTTCGACCCGGAGATGGTCGGGGTGGCGCGCGCCGGGGACGTCCCGGTGGTCCTGATGCACATGCAGGGGACCCCCAAGACCATGCAGGCCCGGCCGATCTACAACGATGTGACGGCCGAGGTCGGGGCCTACCTGCTGGCGGCCGCCCACAGGCTCCAGGCCGCGGGGGTCGGCCGCCGCAGAATCATCCTGGATCCCGGGATCGGTTTCGGCAAGACCTTCACCCACAACCTGCTGCTTTTAAAGCACCTGCAGGTTCTGACGCAAATGGGCTACCCGCTTTTGGTGGGCACCTCGCGCAAGTCGTTTATCCGCCATCTGGTCAAAGGCGACCAGCAGCCCGACATCCACCCGGAGCACCCGCTGGTGGAGACCGGAACCCAGGCGACGGTCACCGCCGCCATCCTGGCCGGTGCCCAGATCATCCGCGTCCACGATGTCGCCAACACGATGGCAACCGTCAAGGTCATCGACGCCATCCGCCACGCGCAGGGGTGATGACTTCAGGGCGCTTGGCGGTGAAACTCATCCGGAGGAAATGAACGATGCTCTTGGTGATTGATGTTGGGAACACCAACACGGTGCTGGGACTCTACGACGGTTCGGACCTGATTCGGGACTGGCGAATTCGCACCGAGCGCAACACCACCGAAGATGAATTAAATGTTTTGCTCAGCAGCCTTTTGGCGACGGGCGGCATCGAGCGCTCCCGCATCGGCAAGACGATCATTTCCTGCGTGGTCCCGCCGGTGGTCAAAATTCTGGATGCCTTCTGCCGCCGCTATCTGGGGCATGCGCCCCGCTGGGTGGATGCCCGCTCGACGGCAATGATGCCCATCCACTATCATAACCCGGCGGAAATCGGCGCCGACCGGATCGTCAACGCCATCGCGGCCTATCACAAATACCGCTGCGGCCTCATCGCCATCGACTTTGGCACCGCCACCACCTTTGACGTCATCTCCGCCAAAGGGGAGTATTTGGGCGGCGCCATCAGCCCCGGCATCATGATCTCCGCGGAAGCCCTGTTTCTCAACGCCTCCAAACTGCCACGGGTGGAAATCTTCACGCCGCCGGAAACGGCCATCGGCAAGGACACCATCAGCAGCATCCAGGCCGGGATTATCTTTGGCTATGCCGCCATGGTGGACGGGATGGTGCGGCGGATGAAAGCCGAGATGAAGGCCAGTCCGCGCGTCATTGCCACCGGCGGGCTGGCCGATCTGATGTTCAAGGTCTCCGAAACGATCGAGGCCACGGAGAGAAATTTAACCTTGGAGGGTCTGCGGCTTTTAAGCCAGGCCCTTGAGGGCGAGGAGAACTGAGGAACCGCTGAAGGCCCGCTCTCCGGGCCGTGCGAATCTCGGGGGGGCGGGGGGCGCGCAGGTTTTGCCGCGGTGGCCGGAGGCGGCTAGGTCATACCCATCCGCTCTTCCAGTTTCGCGATCTCCTTTTGGAGGGCCTCCTTTTCCGCCGCCGTCAGGGAATCATCCGCCAGCCGGCGCCGCAGGCTCAGCAGCAGCATTTCTTCACGATACTCGTGGCAGGTGTAGCGGTTCGGAGAATCGGCCATCTATAAAACCCCCTGCCCTCCGACGCGCGTCGGCAAACAAGCGGCGGTCGCGGCGGCCCTTCCCGCCCGCCAGGCCTGGTTTGCCCGATCCGCCGCCCATATCCCGCCACTTCACGCACGACCGACGGCCTCGAGGGATTCATTGAAAACCCGGTAGAAGAGGTCCCGTTCGGTCAGGCCGCGCCCCAGGATGCCGCCGATCTGGTTCAGGTTGCGGCTATTGATGATCATGTTGACGCTCTTGCTGAACGCCATGAACTGGTCCATGGTGCGGTAGCGCCGGCTGATCATCGCCACGAAAGTCTTGCGCCGCACCGCCATGCTGAGGCGCTCGAGATAGATCAGAACCCCGTTTTCGTCGGGGTTGGCGGTGTCAAAGGCCTCATTGACGACCACGAGGTCATAATCGTGATAGCGCATGCGCTTGAGGGCATCCCGGGTACTTTCCGCCTCGGTGATGTGGTACTCCATGATTTTCAGAACTTCGGAAACCTTCTTTATCACCTCTGCGTTTTCTTCGCAAATCAGTGCGGTTTTGCCCTCCTCCTCGACAAAATTAAACGGGCTGTCGGCACCGCCTTCCCAGGATGCGGGGGCGGCCTCGACACAGGCGGGCTCCGGCTCCGATGGGGGAAGCGGGGCGGAAAGGGATTGGGGGCCGACGACGATGGCGGCCTTGCAGCGGGGACAGCGCAGGGTTGCCGTCCGGTCGGTTTTGATTTTCTCGTCGGCGATGCGAAATTTGCTCTTACACGTTTTACAGATGATCTCCATGGCCAGATTCCCCTTGGGTTCGAAAACGGTGCAGCGCCCGGCTAAAACCCCATGGCGCTGGGCTGGTGCTTGCGGGTGTACTCGCGATCCAACTGGAGCTGCTGGATATCGGTGGTCGACTCCCCGCGTGCGCTCTTGACCATGTCGATGCCGCGACCCACGATACCCCGGCGCGACGCATAGCCCAGGGCCGTCTCGCGGGTGATGAGACCCTGTTCGTAAAGGTTTGTGATGTATTCGTCGAAAGTGGTCATCCCGAAGGGCCGGCCGTCCTGCATAATCTCGTAGAAGGTTTTGCCTTCCGACTCGCCGTTGAGAATCGAATCCTTTACCCGCAGGTTGGTGCGCAGCACCTCAAAGGCCGCCACCCGCCCCCCGCCGATCTTGGGAAGAAGCCGCTGCCCGACAATCCAGCGCAGGGTGTCGGCCAACCGGATTCGGATCTGATTCTCCTCCTCTGTTTTGAACATCCCCAGAATACGGTTGATGGTCTGCCCGGCGTCGACGGTGTGCAGCGTGGTCAACACCAGATGCCCGGTTTCCGCCGCACTGAGACCTATTTCGACGGTTTCACGGTCGCGCATTTCCCCCACCAGAATCACCTTGGGCGCCTGACGCAGCGCCGCGCGCAGCCCGTGGGCGAAGCTGTCGAAGTCGGTTCCGAGCTCGCGCTGGTTGAAGGTCGATTTTTTGTGGGGGTGCTGGTACTCGATGGGATCCTCGAGGGTCACCACGTGAACCGATTTTTTTTCGTTGATTTCATCCAGAATAGCCGCCAGGGAGGTGGATTTACCGGAACCGGTGGCGCCGGTGACAAACACGATGCCGTTTCTTTCCTGGGCGATTTCAAAAAAGGATTCGGGCAGGTTCATTTCCCGGATGTTGGGCACCTTGGACTCCAGGCGCCGCAAAACAATACTGAAATTTCCGGACTGGGAAAAGACGTTGACCCGGAAGCGGGCTTTGCCGGGCAGGCTGTAGGAGAGATCGCAGGAACCTTCACCAAGCAGGCGCTCGGTCAGGCGGCGGTCCTGGTTGATCAGGTTCAGCGCAAAGACCTCGGTCTGAAAAGGGGTCAACTCCCGCAGGGTGTTTTTCAGGTTTACCGGCACCAGTTCCCCGGCGCTCTCCACCTGGAGTGTTTTGCCCACCGTCAAATTCAGGTCCGAGACGTTGTTGTGGGAGTCGAGCATCTTGGTGAGAATCTGGTCGATTTCTTGTTTTTTCATGCTGTGCCTCTTATTGCTGACGGTACCAGGCGGGCTGCCCCGGAACGGGTCGGAAGCCCGCTGAAAACCACGATTTTAAGCCCAAAGCGCCCCGTGCCGGGCACTCAGGCCTCGGTGAAGTCCGCCGGCGGATTGCGCAGCAGCGGCCTGAACTTGGCCTTGTCGTTGGCCTTGGCGTAGGCATCTTCCGAATCGATCATGCCTTTTTTGTAAAGGTCCATGATGGCGTCATCCAGCAGCTGCATACCGTATTTCTTTCCGGTCTGCATCATGGACGGCAGCTGGTGGGTCTTGGATTCGCGGATCAGGTTGCGCACCGCCGGGGTTGCGATCAGGACCTCCAGGGCCGCGCAACGGCCGACCCTGTCCACGCGTTTGAAAAGGACCTGCGCCACCACGGCCCGGATGCCATCAGCCAGTGTGGAGCGGATCTGGGCCTGCTCGTTGTGGGGAAAGACCTCGATGATGCGGTCGACGG
>JASFIY010000111.1:0-6383 GCA_050122415.1 Desulfobacteraceae bacterium | reverse complement strand
CCTGGGGGCGTTAGGGGGTACGCTCGGCGGCTTGCCTGGCTTGCAGGGCCGCCCTCCTGCTGACCTTCAGGAGGTTTGAGATCTGCTCCGATTTTTGCGGGTCGGTGATGGTTTCCCGGGCTTTTTCCAGATGGAAAACGGCATTTTGGTGTTCTTTTTGGCGGTTGTAGTAAACTCCGAGGTAGTAATGGGCGTCGCCCATTTGCCCCAGTTTGCCGTAAGCCTGGGCTAATTGGTAATAAACCTGAGGGTCTTCCGTTGTCTGGGCCAGCAGGGCCTCGAAGGTCGCGACGGCGTCGGCCAGGCGGTCCATTTCCAGCTGGGTCCGCCCGAGAAGGAGGCGCGCCTCGGGGTCCTCGGGCAGGATGGCGGCGCTGCCCTGCAGGATTTTCAGGGCCTGGGCGTACTGGCCGTCCTGGAAATAGACCCCGCCCAGGTCCCGCAGGATGTAAGGGTCAAGCGCCCTGTGCGCCAGGGCCGCGCGAAGCTGGACGATCGCCTCGCGGCGGTTGCCGCTGCGGGCCAGGGCCAGGCCGTAGCCGTAATGGGTGACGGGGTCCCCCGGCTGGGCGGCCAGGGCCGCTTCAAATCGATTCAAGGCGGCCTCCTGGTCGCCGTAAACGGCGATCAGGCGCGCCTGGGTGCGGTGAAAGGGGTAGGGGTCCACCGCTGGTAAGGGGGTGCCGGGTTCCTGGTGCGCCACCCATCGGTCGACATAGGCGATGCGGTCTTCGGTGGCCGGGTGGGTCATGAGGTAGTTGGGGATCTGGCGATTGTCGTACCACTGCTTGGCGCGCATTTTCTTGAGGACGTCGATGATGCCCTGGCCGCTGTAGCCGGCCTCGTTGAGGTACTTCAGGCCGACCTGGTCGGCCTGGATTTCGTCCTCGCGGCTGTAGGCCAGCATGGCCGACTGGCCGGCCGCCATGGAACCGACGGTTAGGGCACTGGCAGGCGATCCGGCCCCGCCGATGCCCAGAAAAACGCCCGCGGCGACCCCCGCCAGGGTGGCCAGTTGGACCTTCTTGCTGCGTTCGATCTTCTGCGAGATGTGGCGGCAGACCACGTGGGCGATCTCGTGGCCCAGAATGCCGGCCAGTTCCTCTTCACTTTCCATCGCCGCGATCAGACCGCTGTTGATGAAGATGTGGCCCGCGGGGGTGGCAAACGCGTTGTAGACATTCTCGCGAACGATGTGAAATTGATAGTTGAAGTGCTGCGATGGCACCGTTGCCAGCACCTTGGCGCCTATTTCACGGACATAGGCGTTTGCCATCGAATCGTTGATGATTTCGAAATGGTCGCCCACCACCTTGAGAAACTCCCGCGACATCTCCTCCTCCTCCCGGATGGTGATGGCCTGGGCGTGGGGTCGGGGCCAGCAAATGGCCAGTAGCACCATGGCCATCAGCAGGCTGAGGAATTTGAAAAACGGGTTCATGGGACTCCTGTTGCGCAACACGTGCGCTGCCGCCGCGGGGTACGCCGGGTGGCTCGCTAATTAATTCAAAGATCAAATATAGGGGCGGATTTCAGAAAATTCAAGCGGATAGAAATGCCGGCGGCCGGTTGAGATGCTTTTCAAAGGGCCGCTTTTATGCTAAAGGCTCAAGCACTATGGCCTACACCATCTGTATCGCAAACCAGAAGGGCGGCGTGGGGAAAACCACCACGGCGATCAATCTGGCGGCGGCCCTGGCGGTTTCCGAGAAACGCACCCTGCTGGTGGACTGCGACCCCCAGGCCAACGCCACCAGCGGAGTGGGAATCGACAAGGCCGCCATAAACCACTCCCTCTATCACGGTATGATCGGCCATTTGGGCGCCGAGAGCCTGGTGCTGGATACGGAAATCGAAACCCTCAAGGTGATCCCCGCCCGGCTGGAACTCATCGGTTTCGAAGTGGAGATGATGGCCACATCCGGCCGCGAGCAGACCCTCAAAAATCTGCTGGCCGGGCTGCAGGACGCCTATGACTACATCATACTGGACTGCCCCCCCTCCCTCAGCCTGCTGACGGTCAACGCCATGACGGCCGCCGATGCCATGCTCATTCCCTTGCAGTGCGAATACTACGCCCTGGAAGGCTTGGGGCAACTGCTGCAGACCATCAAACGGATTCAAAACAAGCTCAACCCGAGGCTCGTCATTGCGGGCATCCTGCTGACCATGTTCGATACGCGCACGAATCTCTCCCATCAGGTTGCCGAAAACGCGGAAAATTTTTTCCCCGAGCTGGTCTTCCGGACCCAGATTCCGCGCAACGTGCGATTGGGGGAGGCGCCAAGCTTCGGCAAGCCGATCCTCCTCTACGATGCCGCCTCGGCAGGGGCCAGAAGCTATTTCGCGCTGGCCGACGAAATTCTGCGTCGATGAGAAACCTTCCGCCGCTCCGGTTGAAAGAACCACGCCATGGCCAAAGCTAAAGACACCCCGCAAAGCGTTGCGGCTGCCGCCAAGCGCAAGAAATTGGTGTTGGGCCGCGGGCTGGACGCCCTCATTCCCGATTTTCAGCCGGCGGCGGGCAGTTCGCCGGATTACCGCGTCTGCGCGGTGGATCAAATTCGGCCCAATCCCCATCAGCCGCGGATCCGCTTCGCCGAGGAGGAGCTTGTCGAGCTGGCCGACTCCATCCGCAGCCAGGGGATTATCCAGCCGCTGCTGGTGCGCCGGGATGAGCACGGGTTTGAGCTCGTGGCCGGCGAGCGGCGCCTGCGGGCCGCCAGAATGGCCGGGCTGACCGAGGTGCCCGTGGTGGTGCGGGAGGTTTCGGATGCCCAGATGCTGGAGATCTCCATCGTCGAGAACATCCAGCGCGAAAATCTCAACCCCATGGAGGAAGCCGAGGCCTATCACCGGCTGATGACCGCCTTTGACCTCACCCAGGACCAGGTGGCCGCACGGGTGGGCAAAAGCCGTTCGGCGGTGGCCAACTTCCTGCGGTTGCGGCAGCTGCCCGAGGATATCCAGGCCAGCATCACCGGGGGCGAGATCGCCATGGGGCACGCCCGGGCGCTGTTGGGGGCCGCGAATGGTGCCGTGCAACGCGCCGCCTGGCGCAAGACCGTCGCCGAACGGCTCTCGGTGCGGCAAACAGAGGCCCTGATCAAACGGCTGAACGCCGCCAAGGACCGGCCCGCACCCCTTCCGAATCCCGCCGGCAGCTATTTCCGCGGGGTTTCCGAAGACCTCTCGCGCCATTTCGGCACCAAAGTGGAGATTCGGCACCGGGGCGAAAAGGGCAAGGTGGAGATCGCCTTCTACAGCCTCGATGACCTGGACCAGTTGCTGGCACGGCTCAAGGGCCGTTGAGGCGGGCCGCTGCCGGACCTGATAGCCTTCAGCCGGGCGCTTCCGGGTTTGCGCAAGCGCCCCTGGCGGCGCCGCCGGCGGCTTCACCCCCTGAAATCGAGGTTACTCCCCAACAGGCGGCCATGATGGTGATCAGGCAAATCGGAGTGATTGACGGGCAGGGGGGTGGCATCGGCAGTGCCATCATCAGAAAGCTCAAGGATCGGGTGGGCGAGCGGGTGGAAATCATCGCGCTCGGCACCAATGCCATCGCCACCGCGCAGATGTTGAAGGCGCGCGCCAACCGGGGAGCGTCCGGGGAAAATGCCATCGTGCGGACCATCGCCAAGCTGGACGTGATCATCGGGCCCATCGGCATCGTGCTGGCCAACGCCATGATGGGGGAGGTCACCCCGGCGATTGCCGCGGCGGTGGCCGCTTGCCCCGCCAAAAAACTCCTGCTGCCCCTGACCCAGGAGAATATTGAAATCATCGGGGTGGCGGCGACGCCGCTGCCCCAGCTGGTGGACGAACTCTTGCAGAACCATCTGGATGGTCTTCCGGAATAATGGAAACCGCGCACACCCTCACGGCCGAAGGCCGCCGCCGTCCGCCGTCAGCTGGTTGCGGAAGGCGGCGGATCAACCCGCAACCCCACGGCTTCGGGCAGCGGACGGGCGGCGGAGGCAGTCGCCAACCGTTCAGCGGGGCGCGCCAGTGAAGCTGATCGTCGCCCGCACGGCGGGATTCTGCATGGGGGTGCGGCGGGCGGTGGAAATGACCCTTGACGCCGTGGACACCTGCCAGAAGCCGATCTGCACTTTCGGCCCGCTGATCCACAACCCCCAGGTGTTGAAGCTCCTCGGCCAGAAGGGCATCGCGGTCGTCGAGACGGTTCCGCCGCGGGGGTGCGGTACGGTTCTGCTGCGGGCCCACGGCGTGCCGCCGACGGTCAAAGCGGCGCTGAAGACCGCCGGCTTTCGGGTGGTGGACGCCACCTGCCCGCGGGTCATCAAGGTTCAGACCATCATCCGGCGCCATGCCGCCGAGGGCTATGGGACCATCATTGTCGGCGACCGGAACCACCCGGAAGTCGTCGGGCTTCTGGGATATGCCGGCGCCCGCGGCTATGTGGTCGGATCCCTGGAAGAGCTGGCGAACCTGCCACGGCTCACCCGGGCCATCGTCGTGGCTCAGACCACCCAGAACACCTCGTTTTACCAGGGAATCAAAGCGTGGGTGGGGCGCCACTGGCCCCACTATCGCGTTTTCGACACCATCTGCGATTCCACCGAAAAGCGTCAAACCGAGGTCCAGCAGCTGGCCGAGGCCGCCGACGCGGTGGTGGTTGTGGGCGGCCACAACAGCGGCAACACCAACCGCCTGGCGGAGATCGCACGCCAGGCCGGAAAACCCACCCAACAGGTGGAGACCGAGCACGAACTGGACTTTGGGGCCCTGTCGGGCGCGCGTACCATCGCGGTTTCCGCCGGCGCCTCGACCCCCGACTGGATGATCCGGCGCGTGATTCAGGTTCTGACCGAAAGGGGCACCGAAAACGGCTAGTCCCAGGCCCGCGGCTCGGTTCCCCGCAGCAGGCGCCGGATATTGGCGCTGTGGCGCCAGAAAATCAGCGTCGCCAGCAGGGCCGCGCAGGCGGTGAAGACCGGGCTGGCGGTGGCCCCCCAGACGGCCGGCGGCAGGGATGCGGCCCCGGCCAGAGAGGCCGCCGACACGCGGCTGGTCAGGCAGAGGAAGAGCGTGAAGACCAGCAGGGCCACCAGGCAGGCCAGCGGCGAAATCGCCAGAAAACACCCCAGGGTGGTGGCCACCCCCTTGCCCCCGTCCCGGAAACCCAGGTAAATCGGATACAGATGGCCCGTGAAACAGGCCAGGGCCAGCAGGCTGAGATAGGCCGCGGACCAGGCGGTCGGTTGCGGGCCCAGCAGCTCAAACCCCAGCAGCACGGGCACCAGGCCTTTGAGGAGATCGCCGGCCAGGGTCAGCAAACCGACCGTCGCGCCGCCGATTCGGCGCGCATTGGTGGCGCCGATGTTGCCGCTGCCGACGCGGCGCAGGTCGGTGGCATGCAGGCAGCGGGTCAGTATCAGCCCCCAGGGGATCGAGCCCGCCAAATAGGCGCCGGCCGGCAGCAGGATGAATTCCAAAATGGTTGGCATCTCGGGTGGCCCTCGGGCGCAAAAGCCGGGGTGGGCAAAGGTTTCGGATCGTCTCCGTCGGCTACGCTACCCGAAACCCGCTCGATGATCAAGGCCCTGCCCGGGTCGCTGGATTCAAAGCGAAATATCACCCATAGATGAACCCCGTTTCCCACACCCCCGAAACCCGCTGCCCCGCATGCCAGAGCCCCTGCCGGATCAATGCGCGTTTGGGCGATCAGCCGGTTTCCTGCCCGAATTGTCGCCACACCTTCACGGTGCAGCCCGAAGAGCCCGGAAGCGCCTATCCCGTGCTGGGGCGGCTGGCCCTCAGCTACCGCTTTTTCAGCGAGGAGGACCTCCAGGGCGCCCTGGCCTTTCAGGAGGCCCAGGCCCGTGCGGGCGTCAGGCTGCCCCTGGCCAAGGTCCTGCTGGCGCGCCGGCTGGTGACCCCGGAGCAGTTGGACCTGCTGGAAGCGGCCCGCAAGTTTCTTGAAGCCCGTCAAGCGGACAAGCGCTTCGGCCGTCTGGTGGTCGCACTGGGTCTTGCCAGTGCTGAAGCCGTCGCGTCCGCCTTGGCGGTCCAGGCCCGCGAGTTCAGCCTCAGCCACCGCAGCCGGCCTTTGGGCGATCTCCTGGTGGCCGCCGGCGCGCTCAGCGCGCAGGCGCGGGACCTGATTCTGGCCGAACAGCAGCGCCTGGAAGGCGACACACCGGCTTGCGAGCAACCCGGCGCTGGGGCTGCCGGCCCCGGCCCGGCGGCGGAGCGGCCGAGCGGGCCGCAGGTCACCGTGGCCCCGGACGGGATGTCGGCCCACCTGACCCTTGGCGGCCCGGGGCAGCCGACACCTTCGCTGGCGGCCGTCAAAACCCTGCTGGCCGAAAGCGGCCTTGTCGCCGGTGTGGTGCCGGACCCGGTCATCGCGGCTTTTT
>JASFIY010000110.1:0-6393 GCA_050122415.1 Desulfobacteraceae bacterium | reverse complement strand
AACAGCCCCTGGGTGCCCACCAGGGTGTTGATGAAGAGCACCGGCTGGACCACCTGCAGGTTGAACACGCCGAAGGCCCGCAGCCGAACCAGCCCGAGTTCCCGGTCCTTGAAGGCCACCGGGTCCCGGGTGCCCCATTTGAGGTTGGTGAAGACCTTGAGATTGACGAAATAGACTTCGGCCCGCAGCGGGCTGGAGAGGCCCCAGGGAATACTGGCGATTTTGGTGAGCAGGGGCAGGTTGGCGGTTTTGAGGGTGTGACGCCCGGGCCCGAAGGCGTCCACCGCCTTGCCCTGGTAGAAGAAGACCGCCGCCTGATTCTCCCGGACGGTCAGTTGGGCGCCGTACTTGATCTCCCCCGAGCCGCTCTCCGGCAGGCGGTGAACGAGTTCCTTGCCGCTGTCGTCGAACCATTCGAGAACTTCCAGAAAAACAAGGTTGTTGGTGCCCATCGATGCGCATCTCCCTGTGGCCGGGGTTCAGATCCGGTGCAGCCTCCCGGCGGGGCTGCCGGTCCCTTTCATTTCGGCCGACGATGAGAGAACTTGAGGCCCGCCCAGGCGCCACCGGCCGCCCGGCGGAAAAGGTTTGGAAAGGGGCGTTTTTTGGACTATAGAGCACGCAGTCGCCAAACGCACCCAAGGCCCCGGGGATCACGCCGGGAGCTGCCAAGCGGGTGCTGAACCCGACAAACGCGAGGAACGATGACACCGCAGACCCTGTTGCGCCGCAAACTGGAGCAACTGCTGGAAGAGTGGCAAAACCAGGGCATGCCCGGGCGGCACACCCTGCACCAGCAGGCGCAGGCCCTGGCGGCCTGGAAGAGCGCCCATCAGATCCGCAGCCTGTGGGGCGAAGCGCGCCGGATGGCCACCGCCACCCTGGACGACGGCTGGGGCCACGGCCTGCAGACCATCGCGGCCTACGCCGCCCTTGCCGGGCTGGAAGTCCATGCGCTGGGGCTTGAGCAGCCGCCCGAGCGCATCATCGCGGCCTGCCGTTTGCTGCGGCCCCAGATCCTCGGGCTGACCGTGCTGCAGTTCGACAGCGAGGAGAACCTCGCGCTGATTTGCCGCAGCCTTCCCCCCGAAACCCGCACCGTGGTGGGCGGGCCGATTTTTCGAGCCGACCCGGAGCTGGCCGAACGGGCCGGGGTGGATTACGTGGCGCGCCATGTGGGTGATTTTTTGCAGTACCTGCTGGCCTGGTAGCGGGGACCGGCCGCGATGGCGCATCCCCCCCTGGTCGAGAGCAGCGCCAGCGGCGCTTGGAAACGTCGGCAGTTGTGGGGCTGTCTGGCGATTTTCGGCTCGGCCTTCTTTTTTTACCTCGCCACCACCACCATCCGCTGGTCCCAGGCCCACACCCCCATCGACCCGGCTTTTTTCGTGCTGATGCGGTTCTTGCTGGGTTTTCTCGTCGTCGGTACCAGCCTGCTGCTGCACCGGCAGCCCGTGCGACCCCGCAAATTGAGCTTTCTCCTGGGCCGGGCGATTTCCAACTGCTTCGCGGTCTACTGCTTTTTCAAGGCGGTCGCCCTGACCTCGGCGGCCGAAGCCAACATCCTCAACATGACCTACCCGGTGTTCATCGCGGTCTTCACCTGGCTGTTTCTGCGCGCCCAGCGCGACGGGGTCACCCTGGTGCTGGTGGCCATGGCCATGGGGGGCATCTGGCTGCTGCTCAAACCGGGCGCGATCGGTTGGAAGCCCGACCTGGTCTGGGGGCTGGCCTCCGGCTTTTCGGCCGCTTTTTCGCTGGTTTTTCTCAATCTTGCCCGGCAGCACGACACCTCTGAAACCATCCTGCTGGTCATGTTCGGGCTGGGGGCGCTGATCATGCTGGGTCTTTTTTACGACCGGCTTTTCATGCCCGACCGGACGGCCTTTTTCTTTCTGATGGTCTGCTCGCTTTTCGGGGTCGGGGGGCAGTACCTGCTGACCTACGGGTTCCGCTATGTCACGGCGCTGGAAGGGGGGATCATCTCCTCGACGCGCATCCTGCTGGCGGCCCTGCTGGGCCCCTGGCTGGTGGCCGAACCGATGCTGTCGTTGGCGGGCTGGGGTGGCGCCTTGCTGATCTTCAGCGCCAACGTGCTGCTGGCGCTGCGCAAGAGCCGCTTGCCGGCGGTGGCGGGAAAAAAAATTCAAAAAAAGTGATTTTTTTATCAAGCCGGGGGTTTCGCGGCCGATAAGTAACTTCAAGAGCGCAGCCAAATGCACTCTGGTTTATCCTCCTTCTCTCCTTTCGTTTGAGGGCGCCATCGGGGCGCCCTCGCTTTTTTGGTCTTCCTGAAATCGCGTGCCGTTCGCTGTCTGGGGCTGTTTTCAGGGCCCGACCTCGAAAAAGACTTCGCCCAGCTGCTCGCCGTTTTCCGTCACCACGGCCACCCGCCAGGACCCCGTGAACTTGGCCGAGTCGATGGTCAGGCGGCTCCAGGTGCGGGTGCGGGGGTGGCGGATCGCCAGGGGGACCCGGACGTGCTCCCGGCCGTCTTGAAAATAGACATGGGTCAGCTTGCGGGGCGGTCGACGGGCGTAGACGGTCATCCAGACATGCGGTTTCACCGACTGGCCGTATCTGAAATAGGTCTGCGGCCCCACGCTGCGGCGCCCTGAAACCTCGCGGCAGACCAAAAGGTCCACCAGTTTCAGCCCCTCGGCGCCTTGCGGTCGGATTTTTTCAGCCTTCGGCGGGGCGGGTGGCGTCGCCGGTGCGACCTCGGGCGCCGGGGCCGGCTGCGGGGAGGCGGGTGTCGGGGTGGTTTCAGCCGCCTGCAGTGCCGGATTTTCCTGAACCTCGGGGGCGGGGGGGGCTGCCGGGGGCGGCGGGGCGGGGGCAGCCCTGGCGGGCTCTGGTCGGGTGGCGGGTGGTGCGGCCGCCACCCGGGCGCTTGATGCCATCTCCCGTGGGGCGCTGGTGACCGTGGGTCCGCCTGGCCCGGGGCCGTCGGCCTGCCCCGAGGGAAAGACCAGGTAGGCGATGAGGGCTGCGGCGATCACGGCCGCGCCCGCCCCGAACAGCCAGGGGCGGCGGGCGCCGCCAGGGCCCGCTGTGGGACGTTGGTTCAGGCGCGCGCGCAGGGCCGTCACGGTTGCCACGGATCGGGCGTCGGGGTCGCTGCGGTCCTCGGGGGAAGCATCGTTGTTGTCGTCAAAGGTGGTCAAAACCAGGGTCAGGTAAAGTGGGGATCGCATAGATTCTGGAACCATCGTTTCAGGGGCGCCGTCAGGGCGACACCAAACTGGCGGTAACGTTCACCGCTGCGGGAATCAGGTTTTGGGCCAGCATGATCTCCTCGGTCTGCTGCCAGGCCGCCGCATCGATCCACCCGATGGGCGTTTCGGCGCCCGGGCGCACCAGCCGGCGGGTGATCTCCAGCTGCGCACGCAGCAGGGGCGGGGCGGTGTCCCGGTCGTGCTCCTGGATCATGGTCAGGACGCGCTCGGCGTTGGCGGGGTCCAGCGCCCGGCGCCAACCTTCCAGGAGCGCGTTGAGAAATTTTTGGACGGTCTGGGGGTGCTCCTCCAGAATGGCACGCGTGGTGACCACCGAATTGGCGACGAAGCGCACCCCGGCCGCGGCGGGGTCGAAAAAGGCCGCCGTCTCGCCGGCGTGCCGCAGCTTGTCCCCGATGATCACCCCCTGGGCGTTGCGATAGACCGGCCAGAGGTCCACCCGACCCTCGTAAAAGGGGGTGTAGTCGTAGCGCACGCTGAACAGGGTGAGGTCATCTTCGCCGAGGCCGCTGTCGGCCATGAGGGCCTTCATGATGGTTTCGTCGTTGCCGCCGAAGGTGACCCCCACCGTCTTGCCCCGGAAGTCCGCCGGGCTATCGAAGCGGTTGCGGTCCGGGCGATAAATCCACTGCAGGGGGTTTTGCTGAAAGAGCTGGGCGATCACCACCACCGGGGAGCCCTTGGCCAGCGCCCGGATGACCTGGTCGGCGGAGGCGACGCCGAACTGGGCATGCCCCAGCTCCAGCTCCTTGATGGCGTCTTTTTCCGGCCCGCCGGCTTTGACGGTCACTTGGAGGCCTTCGGCCGCGAAGAGCCCTTCGGCCTCGGCGTACAGATCGCCCACCACGCTGACATTGAAAAGCCATTTGAGGCGGTAGTTGAGCGGGTCGGGGGCCCCTTGGGGCGGAGCGCCGCCGCAGCCGGCGACAAGCGCCGCCGCGCTCAGCAGGGCGGCCAACAAGCCGATGGCCAGGAACCGGGCGCGCATCAGAGGGTCCCTCCTTTGGGCAGCAGGAGTTTGTGTTGCAGCCAGAGTCCGATCCTTTCCAGAAAGGCCAGGTAGAGCGAGGTGAAAATGCCGATCAGGAAAAGGGCCACCAGCACCTTGGCCATGTCGCTCTGGTATAGGGCGATGCGCAGGCTGTAGCCGATGCCGGCATTGGCCCCGAAAAATTCGGCCACGATCGTGCCGACCATGGCCAGGGTGGCGCTGCCGGCGATCACCGTGATCAACTTGGCGTTGTTTTCGAAGGCCCGGATTTTGACTTCCAGTTGCCAGCGCATCCGGCCGGTCATGGTGTAGAAGTGTTCGATGTCCACCACCGGCTCGGCAAAAATGCCGATAAACGACAGCAGCAGCGGGAAGTAACAGATCATCGCGGCGATCAGCAACCGCGAGGCGAGCCCGTCGCCCAGCAGGATGAAGATGATCGGCGCGACCGCCACGATGGGGTAGGCCTGGAGGTTGTAGGCCGCCACCTTGATCAGGGCCCCGGCCCAGTTGGTCAGCCGGCCGATGATGGCCACCCCCGTGGCCAGAACGATCGCCAGCAGGTGTCCCACGATGGCCACCGCCAGGGTGTCCAGGACGTCGCCCAGGTAGCGGTTGAACACCGCCTGGGCGGTTTGCCAGAGGTCGGCGGGGCTGGGGATCACGTAGTCCGAAAGGGCGAAAACCAGCTTGATGGCCTGCAGTCCGCCGAGGGCTGCCAGGTAGATGATCCCAAACTGGTAGATCCGTTTAGGCAGCATTCACGATCTCCAGCATGGTGCGCTCCAGCCGGCTTTTTTCAAGCGCCTGTTCAGGGGCGAGATCCAAGCCGGCGATGGAAACCGCCTGGGGCCGCTTGGCCGCGTGGCGCAGCACGATGATCTGCCGGCAGAACTTGGCCACCTCGGCCACGTTGTGGGAGATGTAGAGAAACCCTTTTTCGGGAAACATTCGCTTGATCTTCAGCAGGATCTTTTCCCGGGTGGTTTCATCCACATTGGCCAGACTTTCGTCCATGATCAGCAGATCGAAGTCCTGCACCAGGTAGCGGGTCAGGTTGGCCCGGTTTTTCTGGCCCAGGGAGAGCTGCGCAAAGCGTGCGTCGCTGCACTCCTCCAGGCCGAAGGCGCGGATCAGCTCCGCCATGCGCTCCCGGCGCGCGGGGGGCGTGACCTTGGCGATGTGATCCCCGACGCAGGACCAGCCGGGGAGCCGTTCGAGGTTGTAGGAGTAAAGGGTTCGCGCCACGCCGGGGGTCTCAATGCGCCCCTCGTAGGGCGGGCCGTTGCCGGCGATCATGCGCGCCAGGGTGGTCTTGCCGACTCCCGAGGGGCCGAAAAGGGCGTGAAAGCCCGGCCCCCGAACGCAGAAACTGAGATCCACAAAGACCGCGGCTTCGGCATTGGGGTAGCGGTAGCGTATGTTCCGGCAGTCTATCAGCACGGCTCGGTTCGCTTGGAGCGGCGGCTGGTCAAAAGCTCTCCGGGGCGGCCGGCCGCACCGGCCGCGTCTCCCGCCGCCGGCCGATGCGGGCGAGGGTGGCGCGCCCGCCGCCGGCGGTCAAGCGTTGGGCCCGGTGAGGCGTTTGCCGCCGCCTTCGCCGCCCTGGTCGCTGATTCCTCGGCATACGACCATCTCCCGGCCGATCCGCATTCCGTCCCTTAGCACAGTTTGATCCTGGTTTGAAACGTTTCTTGAGAAGCGCCGGATCCGGGGATAGCGGTGGGTCAGGTAAGCGCTGAGCTGGGGGTCTTTGATCTCAAGCGGCAGGCACGCGCCGCCGTCCACCCATTTTTGGTCGCGTTGCTGCTGCAGTTTGGCGCGGAAGCCCTCGA
This sequence comes from Desulfobacteraceae bacterium, assembly GCA_050122415.1. Classification (GTDB taxonomy): domain Bacteria; phylum Desulfobacterota; class Desulfobacteria; order Desulfobacterales; family JAABRJ01; genus JAABRJ01. The sequence continues at coordinate 328 of JASFIY010000110.1, read as the reverse complement.
CGATCCCCACCGCAAAGTCCGTCAAGCGCTGACGGTTGAGGCCTTTTTCACGGTTGTAGCGCGACCATTGACGGCGGATGAAATGGCCGACAAAGTCGTGGACGTAAGTGGCCGTTTGAATGTTTGGGGGGGTGCCGCTGATCTCCAGCACCCGGCCCATCTTGCCGCGAGCCAGGACAAAGGCCGGCACCCAGAGACCCTCGACAAAGTAAAAATCCTGCAGCAGGCGGGCCAAGTGGTAGGCCTCGCGCGGCTGGCGCAGGGCCGGGGCGCCGACGAAGACGCTGACAAAGGTGCGCCGGCGGACGCGTTCCAGAACGCCGAGATT
>JASFIY010000109.1:0-6398 GCA_050122415.1 Desulfobacteraceae bacterium | reverse complement strand
TTGGGGCAGGGCCTGGTTGGCCTTCATGCGGAACCAGTAGCGGTCCGAGTTGGGCCGCAGGAAGTTGTCGTCGGTGAAACCGTAATCCTGGCTGGAACTGCCGGTGCCGTCATCCACCTTGCGGTCCTCCAGGAAGTCGTACATCGCCACCCCCTTGGAGAATTCGTCCAGCATGTAGCGGTATTCCACTCCGGTCTTGACCCCTCGCTCGGACATGTAATCGACGTGAAAGGTGGCGTCGCTGCTGTCGTTGATGGCCCAGAAAAGGGGCTGCACGTATTGCGTTCCCAGGCGCTCGGAAACCGCCGCCTCGGGGGTCAGCAGCCCGCTCTGGCGCTTCTCCTTGACCGGAAAGACCATAAACGGTGAATAGAGCAGCGGCACGTTGCGGACCCACAGGACGGGGTGGGTGACGGTGCCGTATCCTTCCAGGGCGACCTTGAGGTTGCGGCCGGTGATCTTCCAGGCCGGGGGGTCGCCGTCGCAGCTGGTCAGGACCGCCCTGTGAATCTTGAAATCCCGCGGGCCGACCTTCTGGATGGTCTCGCCCCGGATGAAAAAATGTTTCTCCTCGACGAACAGGCCGCCCCCGTAAACCGTGCCGGTCTCGGAACGCAGGTCCATTTCCATGCGGTCCCCGTGGAGAACGTCTTGACCCACCGTCATGATGACGTTGCCGGAAGCCTCGGCCAGCATGTTGCGGTAATCGAAGCGCGCATAATCCGCCTTCAGGCGACGGTCCAGCTTGGTGATGTCGACATTGCCGCGGGCGATGTAAACCTGCAGCTTATCATCGTAGCTGATCTCGTCGGCGGTGATGTGCCAGGGCTGGTCGGGGTCGTCGGTCAACGGCTGCAGCGCCCCGGCCGGGACCGCCGCCAGGGCCAACAGGAGCGCCACGGCCAGGGGCCAAAACGCGCACGGGAAAAAAAACAGGGCCGGGGCGGCCCAGAATCCTCTCCGGGGGCCGAAGCCCGCTGATCTTTGACCCGACCTGTGGATTGCGCTCATCTGGATCCAGTTGGCGGGCCGTCACAGTTGCTGGCGGCGGCCCTTCGGGGCGGTTTTCCCCACGGCAAGAAAGAGATGGATAACCTGTTGAACCCGGGCAGAATATGAAGTATAATTTTAATTTAGTTGAAAAATCAAGATGAAGTTCAAAAATAGCGGCTTTCGGCCCCGGACATGTTGCGGGCCGCCACCGGAAAAAAGATGAACCTCTTGTTGACCAACGATGACGGTATCCACGCCGAGGGCCTGTGGGCGCTCCACCGGCGCTTGGCGCGGGATCACACGGCGACGGTTGTGGCGCCGGAGCGCGAGCGCAGCGCCGTCAGCCACAGCATCACCCTGCACAAGCCGCTGCGGCTGACCCGCCACCGCAGCGCGGACGGGATGTGCGGCTACGCCGTCAGCGGCACCCCTGCGGACTGCGTCAAACTGGGGGTCTTGGAGCTTTTCGAGGACCGGCCGGACCTGGTGATTGCCGGCATCAACCCGGGGGCCAACGTGGGGATCAACCTCAACTACTCGGGCACGGTGTCGGCTGCCAAGGAAGCCGCCCTGCTGGGAATTCCGGCCATCGCGGTCTCGGTCAACAGCCACACGCCGCGGCACTACGAGGCCGCCGCCGGCTTTATCGCCCGCCTGGCCGAGATGGTGTTTCACAAGGGGCTTCCCGGCGGCACCTTTCTGAACGTCAATCTGCCCGACCTGCCGCTGGAAGAAATGGCCGGGGTCCGCATCAGCCGGCAGGGCATCGGCGTTTTCAGCGACGCCTTCGAAAAACGAACCGATCCCCGCAACCGGATCTATTTCTGGCAGGGCTGCGACCCGCAAACGGGCTATGACGACCCGGAGGTGGACGGCGGCGCCCTGGACCACAATTTCGTCACGGTCTGCCCGCTGAAATGCGACATGACCGCCTACGACCTGCTTGAGAGCCTCAGGGCCTGGCCCCTGGCCTCCAGTTGAGCGCGGCGCACGCGAGCCCGCAATAGGTGTCCTCCATGAAGCGCCAGTTTGTCGAAAAGCTCAAGGCCGGCGAAGCGGTGGATGACGTCTTCGTCCTGGCGGAAAAAGCCCTCTATCAGAAGCGCGACGGCAACCCCTACCTCAACGCGACCTTCTCGGACCGCAGCGGCAGCATCAAGGGGGTCCTCTGGGACCGCGTCGAGGAAATCGCCCCGACGGTGGCTGCGGGGGATTTCGTTGCCGTCAAGGGCAGCGTCGGCGAATACAAGGGCAGCCTGCAGCTGGTGGCCAAGTCGATCCGGCCCTGCCCGGCGGAGAGCATCTCCCCCGCGGATTTTCTGCCCACCGGCCAGCGGGACCCGGACAAGATGTTCGAGCGCCTCTCCCAGCTCACCCAAAGCCTGGAAGCCCCCTGGCTCAAGGCCCTGGTGGCGGCCTTCTGGCAGGACGCCGAATTCCTCCGGCGCTTCAAAACGGCTCCCGCGGCCAAAAACATGCACCATGCCTATATCGGGGGACTCCTGGAGCATTCCCTGTCCATGGCGCTGCTGGCCGACAAGATCGCCCAGCACTACAGCGGCGTGGACCGCGACCTGCTGCTGGTAGGCGCCATCTTCCACGACATCGGCAAAATCCGGGAGTTCGACTACCAGGTGGCCATCGATTACTCCGACGAGGGTCGGCTGCTCAGCCATATCGTGATCGGCCTGGAAATCGTCGCGGCCAAGATCCGCCAGGTGCCCGACTTTCCCGTCGAGCAGGCCAACCTCTTGAAGCACATGATCGTCAGCCACCACGGCGCCCGCGAGCTGGGCTCCCCCGAGCCGCCCAAAACCATCGAGGCCGTGCTGCTCAACTACATCGATGAGATGGACTCCAAGGTCAACGGCATCCGCGATTTCATCAACAGCGACACCTCCCAGGCGACCTGGACCGCCTACCACCGGCTGCTGGGGCGCCATTTTTACACCGGCAAACACCACCAGGCGGAATGAATTCCACCGTCCTCGCCCGGCGGTCTGAAAACGCGCCCCGGCGGTGGGGACAGGCCCGGCTGCGGCGGGGGGAAGAGAAAAAAGTGTATGTTCATCACCCTTGAAGGCATCGAAGGCTCCGGCAAGACCACCCAGATGGCCCACATCGCCCGGTTTCTGGAGCAGCACGGGCGAACCTGCGTCCAGACCCGGGAGCCCGGCGGCACCCCCATCGGCGAGAAACTGCGCGCCATCCTGCTGGATCCCGCCCATCGCCGCCTGGCGCCGGGGGCCGAGCTGCTGCTCTACACCGCCGACCGCGTCCAACACGTCCAGGAGGTCGTCGCGCCGGCCCTGGGCGCCGGGCACACGGTGCTTTGCGACCGCTTTTTCGACGCCACCCTGGTCTACCAGGGCTATGCCCGCGGCCTGGACCGGCGCCTGATCCAGACCCTGCACGATCTGCTCTTGGACGGACTGCGACCCGACCTGACCCTCCTGCTGGACCTGGATCCGGCGCTGGGCCTGCGCCGCGCATGGCGCCAGCTGGACAGCGGGTCGCGCGGCGCGGGGGAGTCGCGCTTCGAAAAGGAGGCCCTGGCCTTCCACAACCGGGTGCGCGCCGGCTACCTGGAGCTGGCCCGAGCGGCTCCCGAACGCATCGCCGTCCTCGACGCCGCCCAAAGCGAAGCGGCGGTCAGGGAGGCCATTTTCGATATTCTGACCAGACGCTTGAACCGCCTGCCGGCCCCAGGCGCCGCCCTTTCACGCTAGCCGCCAACAAGGACACAGCCCAATGGCCTTTACAATTCTCGACACCATCGGCAACACGCCCCTGGTGGAGATCCGACACCTGAATCCCAACCCCCGGGTCAAGATCCTGGCCAAGCTGGAATACTTCAACCCCGGCGGCTCCATCAAGGACCGCGCCGCCCTTGCGATGATCACGGCGGGCGAGGAATCCGGCGAGCTGACACCGGGGAAGACCATCCTCGAGGCCACCAGCGGCAATACCGGCATCGGCCTGGCCCTGGTCTGCTCGGTCAAGGGCTACCGCCTGCTGTTGGCCATGTCGGAGGCCGCCAGCGAGGAGCGCAAGAAGATCCTGCGGGCGCGGGGCGCCGAGATCCTCCTGACCCCGGGGCACCTGGGCACCGACGGCGCCATCGAGGAGGTCTACCGCCTGGCCCGTGAAAACCCCGGCCGCTACTTCATGGCCGACCAGTACAACACCGAGGCCAACTGGAAGGCCCACTACCACGGCACGGCCCCCGAAATCTGGCGTCAGACCGACGGCAAGGTCACCAAGTTGGTGGCCACCATGGGCACCACCGGCACCCTGATGGGGCTGGCGCGGCGCCTCAAGGAGTTCAACCCGGCCATCGAAATCGTCGGCGTCGAGCCCTACCTGGGCCACAAGATCCAGGGCCTGAAGAACATGAAGGAGGCCTATTGTCCGGAAATCTACGAAAAAAACCGGCTGGACAAAAAGGTCAACATCGACGACGAGGAGGCCTTCGAAATGACCCGCCGCCTGGCCCGCGAGGAGGGGATCTTCGTGGGGATGAGCAGCGGGGCGGCGATGGCCGTCGCCGCCCGGGAGGCCGCGGCCATGCGCGAAGGCCTGATCGTGGTGATCTTCCCCGACAGCGGCGAACGCTACCTCAGCACCAGCCTCTTCGCCGAACGCGAAAAGGTGGCCTTCAAGCTTTTCAACACCCTGTCGCACAGCAAGGAGGGCTTCGTGCCGCGCCTGCCCGGCAAGGTTTCAATGTTCACTTGCGGGCCCACGGCCCACGCCCGGATGCACCTGGGGGAGTGCCGCCGCTTTGTTTTCGCCGATCTGCTGGCCCGCTACCTGGTCTTCCGAGGCTTCGAGGTCCGGCACCTGATCAACATCACCGACCTGGACGACAAGACCATCGCGGGCTCGGAGCAGGCCGGCAGCGACCTGATTTCCTTCACCGATGGGAATATCGCGGCCTTCAAGGAAGATCTGGCCATTCTGCGGGTCAAGCCCGCGGACCTCTACCCGCGCGCCAGCGAGCACACCGAGGAGATGGTCGCACTGGCCCAGAAGCTGGTTTCCAAGGGCTATGCTTACGAGAAACTGCGCTCGCTGTACTTCAACATCGGCCGCGCCACGGATTACGGCCGCTTCTCGGGCATCGACATCAACAAGATCCGCCTGGGCGCCACGGTCGACCTGGACGAATACGAAAAGGACAACCCCCGCGATTTCACCCTTTTCAAGCGCTCCCGGCTCTCGGAACTCAAGCGCGGGCTGTACACCAAAACCGAGTGGGGCAACGTCCGGCCCTCCTGGCACATTCAGCGCATCGCGATGGCGATGAAGTATTTCGGCGAGGGCTACGATCTGCATGCCAGCAGCCGCGAGCTGGCCTTCCCGCACCACGAAAACGAAATCGCCATCGCCCGGGCGCTCACCGGCCGGCCCCTGGCCAACTACTGGGCCCTCTGCGAGGGGGTTCTGGCCGACGGCAAAAAGGCCGACGCCCGCAGCGCCGGCCCGAACCTGGCGACCCTGACGGCCCAGGGCTACACGGGCCGCGAGATCCGCTATTGGCTGCTTGCGGGCCACTACCGCAAACCGCTGGTCTTTTCCGACGAGCGCATCACCGACGCCCGGCAGGCCCTGCGGCGGCTGGACGCCTGCGTCCAGAACCTGCTGAGCGTCCACGAGGGGCCCTCCTTTGCCGAGCGCGACCAGCTGCTTTACGACCTTCGCCAGGGTTTTGTCAGCGCCCTCGACGACGACCTCAACATGGCGCTGGCCGCGGCCTCGCTTTTCCGCAACGTCAAGCGGATCAACATCCTGATCTACCAAAATCGGATCGGCGCCCAGGACGCCGCCAAAATCCTGGAGGCCTTCAAAAACATCGACGCCGTACTGAAGATCTTCGATTTTACCGACGTCCTGGCCGACCCCCAAATCCAGCGTCTGATGGCGGAGCGCGAAACCGCCCGCCGCAACCGCAACTGGCCGGAAGCCGACCGCCTCCGGGAGGAGCTCCAGCGCTGCGGCGTGACGGTCCGGGACGGCAAGCTGCCCCCGGCCGGGTGAGCGCCTTGCACTCATCCAACCGGGGCCTTCCCCCCTTCTGGAGGACCATGAAAGCGACCTTTTTCCCCTTCACCGATATTTCGCAGCCGCTCCTGGCGGCTGCCACCGCCATTTTTGAGCGCCTGCTGCTCTACCGCCCGTCGCGCCTGGAGCCCGCGGGCGACCTGCAGGCCTGGGTCGACCGCGGCGCGCTTGAAATCCGCACTCCGGTTCAGGGCGATGAAGACCGCCTGCGCCTCCTCCTGCAGGAGTACCGGCAGTGGGCCGAGCTTCACGGGGGCGGCGATCTGGCGCGCTTCAAACCGCGCCAGGGGGAGATCCCCTTTTTCGACGACCAGTCGCCCCTCAGGCTGCGCGCCGAGATC
>JASFIY010000108.1:0-6416 GCA_050122415.1 Desulfobacteraceae bacterium | reverse complement strand
AGAGGGTGCAACCCGGCGCCCGGCTACCCTGCAGTAGCGCCCCCCGCTCCGCTGCCGGCGCCGGCCAAAACATGCCCCCCCACGGCCCGGCTGGGATGCGCCAACCGGGCCCTTTTTTCCGAGGCCCTCAGGCGATGCCGAGTTTTTTGCGGCGGTAGCGGAAGGTGTGGTGGTTCATGCGGAGCAATTTGGCGGCCCGGCTCTCGTTGCCCTCCGCCATCCGAAGGGCCTCCCGGATGTAGTGGCCTTCGCAGGCGCTCAGGACCGCCGCCAGGTCAATGCCCTCCGGCGGCAGGGGGGCGACTTGCGGCGCGCTGTTTTCGGCCCAGTTCCCCGGCGCGCCCACGCCGCCCTCCGGTCCAAGGCCCAAATCGGCCGGCGTGATTGCGGGTCCCCGGGCCGTCAGGGCCGCCCGTTCCATCCGGTTTTTCAATTCGCGGACATTGCCGGTCCAGCGGTGGTTCAGGATGGCTTCCTGGGCCTCGGCGGTCAGACCGGTCAGGGAGCGTTTGAATTTCCGGCTGAAGGCGTCCAAAAAGTGCTTGGCCAGCGGCAGGATCCCGTCGCGCCGATCGTTTAGCGAGGGCACCCTGACCTGGATCACGCCCAGACGATAGAAAAGATCCTTGCGGAAACGCCCTTCGGCCATCATTTTTTCCAGGTCCTGGTTGGTGGCCGAAACCAGCCGGGTCTTGACCCGGATCAGGCGGGTGCCGCCCAGACGGTAAAACTGTCCGTTTTCCAGAAAGCGCAGCAGCTTCGCCTGGGACTCCAGGCTCAGGTCGCCGATTTCATCCAGGAAGAGGGTGCCGTTTTCGGCCTCCTCGATCAACCCTTTTTTGCCGGTGGGGCTGGCGCCGCTGAAGGCCCCCTTTTCATAGCCGAAAAGCTCGCTTTCAATCAGCTCGCGTGGCATGGCGGCACAGTTCACGGTGATCAGGGCGTGGGCGAAGTTGGGGCTGCGGTAATGGATCGCCTGGGCGATCAGTTCCTTGCCGGTGCCGGTTTCCCCCAGGATCAAAACCGGTGTGTCCGGACTTCTGGCCACCCGGTTGACGAAGGCGATGACGTCCTGCAGGGCATTGCTCTCCGTGATAAAGACCGGAAGGTTCTCCTGCAGGTAGGTTTCCTGCAGGCTGCGGACCTCCTTGCGCAGCCGGATTTTTTCGAGCGCGTTGGCCACCGTGACTTCCAGGGTGTCCAGGTGCAGGGGTTTGGTGACGTAGTCCTGGGCCCCGAGCTTCATGGCCGCAATCACGGTTTGCAGGTCCTCGAAGGCGGTCACGATGACCACCAGCACGTCCGGGTGCTGGGCCTTGATCCGGCGCAGGGCCTCGATGCCGTTCATGCCGGGAAGTCCGATATCCAGCAGCACCAGGTCCGGCGGCTGGTCGGGCATCGCCGCCAGCGCGCTTTCAGCGTCGGCGAAACCGGTCACCGCATAAGTTTCGCCGAAGGCCAGGACGATACTTTCCCGCACGGCCGGCTCGTCGTCGATGATGAAAAGGCTGTAAGAGATCATGACGCGCCGCCCCTCAGCGGCAGTTGGATGGTGAACCTGGCCCCCCCCAGCGGGCTGGGCCCGACGGTCAGGCTGCCCCCGTGATCCGAGATGATGCGCCGGCTGAGGCTCAGGCCGATGCCGGTGCTGACTTTTTTGGTGGTGAAAAACGGGGTGAAAATCCGCTCCTCGTCGCCCCCGGGGACTCCCGGGCCGCAATCGTCCACGACCACTCGCAGCGCGTTGCCGGCCAAGGCCGAGGATATCCTGATGATCTTGGCGCCCGCCTGGTGTTTCAGGGCCTCGGCGGCGTTGGTGATCAGGTTCAAGATGACCTGCTCGACCAGCTGCGGGTCGGCTTGACAGGCGGGCAGGTCCGGGGCCAGCTGGCGTTCGATGCGGATGCCGCTTTTGCCCAGGGTGGTGGCGCAGAGCCTGAGAGCCTCCTCGACGGGGTGGTTGATCTGGGTGGCGGTCAGTTTGGGGGTGGTGGGCCGGGAAAAATCGATGACGCGGCGGATGACGGTCTCGATTTTGCCCGAGGCCGACTGGAGGCGTTCGATGATATCCCGCACCTTCTCCTGGCAGTCCGGCCGGTCATGGATTTTTTCCAGGGTGTTGAGGTAGATGTTGATCCCGGAGAGGGGGTTGCGGATCTCGTGGGCGATGCCGGCGGCCACGCGCCCCAGCGAGGCCATCTTGTCCTGTATGCGCAGGAGATGTTCCATCTCGCGGGCCCGGGTGATGTCCATGGCGTAAAACAAAAGCGCCTCACGCCCCAGGTACTCGATCCGGCTGACCCGGCAGAAGACCCATTTGATTTCACCACCCTTGGCGGGCGGCTTGTCGGGGTAGAAGCGGAAATCGATGTCCATGACCTTCTTCTGGCGGGATCCGATCTGGCCCTGGAAGCGACCCACTTTTTCCGCGTCTTCGGGGTGCACCAGCCGCATTTCCTGCAGTTTGAAGAGGTTGGGCAGAGAGGCGAAGGCCCGTTTCTGCTCCGGGTTGCGGTAGACGACCTTGTTGTCCTGCAGGATGAAAATGCCGGTCAGGGCGTTTTCCACCAGATTGCGGAACCGCGCCTCGCTGCGCTTGAGGGCCGCGCCCGTTCGACGGCGAAGGGTTTTGAGATCCAGCTGGTAGAGACCGAAGGCGATGTCCTGGGCCACGGCCCGGAAAAGTTCCCGTTCGCCCGGGTCGATCAGGGCCTCCGCCGGGGCGCCCACCGACAGGACGCCGAAGGTCTTGTCCCGATACGCCAGGCGGGCGGTCATGACGCTGGCCCCGGCGCACCCCTCGGCGAGCGGGCAGTCGCGGCAATCGATGCGGGGCGAGGCTATCAGGACCGGATCGGGATGTGACAGCGCACGGCGAACGCAATCGGGCAGATTGCCGTTGCGAACCCCGCCCCTCAGAGGTTCCAGCGATACCTTGAGGCCGTCACGGGCGGTCAGCGCGCTCTGGTTGGCTTTATCCAAAATGGCCGCCCACACGTGGCGGTAGCCGAAAGATTGTCGCAGGCAACCGCACACCGGTTGCAGCAGATCCTTCGGGTGGTTCACCTCGGCAACCAGGCGCGTGACCCGGCGCAGGGCCGTCTGAATGCGGTTCAGGCGCGCAATCCGCCGCCGGTCACCGGCCCTGCGAAATCCCCCCAGCCCGGCGGCGATCCCCAGCAGACCGCCCATCACACCCGCCACCCCGTAGATGGCCAGGCTGTGGAACCCGCTGTCAGCCGATCGCATAACCCCCAACAGGAGGCAGAGAGCGGCGGCGCCGCCCAAAAAAGCGCCGAGGCCGGTCAGGGCTTTTGGCATACAGCCCTCCCATTTGCTTCAGGTTTGCCGCGATATAGAATAAATTTTTAATAAAATTGGAAAAAATAATCAAGTCATCCGTCTTCCGAGTCGATCTGTGAGCCATACAACACAACGCCCGCGCCTCCGGCCACAATCAGAAAATGGCTTCACACAAAGACCTGCAGATCATCGCCGTCCACGATGACGAGATCCGTTTTGACGGTGACAAGCCGGCGGCGATTCAAACCACGTCGATCGCCCTGGGGTTGGCGGATTTTCTCGCCGGCCGGCCTTCGGCCGCTCCACCGGCCGCTCACGGCGGTTCACGGGGTCGGCGCCTGCTGATCGTGCCGGATCACTGGCTTGGGCAGGTGGTCTATGCCTTTCAGTCCCGCAAACGCAGCCTGGTGGAAGCCTTTGCCCAACGGCAGCTGCTGGCGGCGCATCCCGAACTCCCTTCCATCGCGGCTTTCTACGCCTACCGCTTCGCCCGCGGAGCGGGTGAAAACCAGCGCCTGACCATCGCTTACCTGCAGGAACAGCGAGGCTACCAGCTTTACGCGCGCCTTGAAGACTGCGGCCTGACCCCCCACCTGATCACCACCCCCGCGCTGCTGTGGGAGTATGCCCTGAACAGCTGCCTGGCGGGTTTTGCCGAAGGTGGTCAATGTCTGATCCAGATGGCCGGCCGACGCTGCTTTTTTTATTTTTTCGTCGGCGGCGGGTTTCTGTTTTCCCGCGCCATCACCCTGCCGGAAGGCACCTCAAGCCCTGATGACCGGTTCGGGGTGCTGGTCTATGAACTCAACCAGAGCTTTTACCTCTTCGCCCAGAAGGCCAAGGCGGATGTCGCCGGGATTTATCTGGTGTCGCCGCGCGCCGCGGACCCCGCCCTTCTCGCGGGTCTGCTGGGGCGCGAGGTAAGGCCCCTGGCAAAGGCCGAAGCGGTTTGCGGCGCCCAAGATCTGGATTCGCCCATCGCCGACTTCACGGCCCAGGCCCGCCATCTGCGCAACGGCTTTTGGGGCATTGCCCACCGGCGATGGAAGCGTGAACTGGAATGGAGACCGGTTCAGATCGCCGCAGCCGTGGTGGGGGCGATCACCCTGTTGGCCATTGCGGCCGAAAGTCTCTTCCTGCGGGGGGTCTATGCCCAAGGTGCGGGCCGGGATGCCGCCGGGATGGTTTCGGATGGGTCACCAGCGGATAGGTTGGCGGTTTTCAGCGACGCCCTGGCCTTTATCAGCACGGAGGCCGGCAAACCGTCGGCAGCGGAAACGGTGGCCGTCGTTATGGCCAGCCTGCCGGGCGCAACCCGCATCAAGAACCTGGCGCTGACGATAGCCGAGCAGCCGGGGCTGCGGCTGGAGGGCGTCATCACCGCTTCCGGCCACGAAGCCTTCGAAGAGCAGCTGAAGGCCCTTCTGGAGGGCCTGAGCCGCGGCTTCGCCCTCCGCCCGGCGCTGGGCCTGCAGGATGTGGTCTGCCATCCGGCTGAAAATGGGCCCGCTGCCCCTGCGGCCGACGGGCAGAGGGCCTATGACTTCAGGTTGGAGTTCGGTCTGCCGTGAAGGATCGTTTCACCAAACGCTGGCTCCTGGTGGCCGCGCTGTGGGGCGCGGCCGGGCTCTTGACCCTGGGCAACACGTCGGCCGTCAACCGCTTGGCGCCCTTGCAGGCGATTCGCGAGCAGGCCCGGATGGAGGCCGATTACTGTCGCCGGCAGGCGGCTCGGATCGACGAGATGGTCGCCAAGCACGACGCCTACTATCACCGGGTGGCCTCGGCCAACCTCGGACTCCTGGCGGTCCGGGAGACGCTGCGCGGGCTGGCGCTCAGCCAGGGCGTGGCCCTTTCAAGGTTCGAGTCCGGCGCCGATCAGCCCCACGCGGAGCAAGGGGCTTCCCTGACCCTGGGGTTGGCGGGACCCCTGGCTGCCGGGGCGGCCTTTCTGGCCCTCGTGGAGCAGCGCTATCCCTACCTGCCGCCGGCGGCGGTCAAGATCGCTGTCGATGGTGAAACCGGCAGCGCGGAGTTCGAGATCAGCCTGCACTACCGTTATCGGGTGATCGCGGCGGCTCAGGACGTGGCCGGTTTCCCGGCCGATGCGATTTGAGCCGGCTGCGGTTGACCGTCACCCCTGAATAAGGTTCCGTGATGCAGATTCTCGGCGATTCAAGGCGGCTGGCCCTGGGGGCCTTTATTTTGGCGGGGCTGGTGCTGATCGGCTTCAATGCCGCCTGGCTGACGCGCATCTTGAATCCGCCGCTGCCGCCGCATTCCACCGCGGTCAAGACCGCTGCGATCCAATGGCACGCCTATCAGGCGGCGGAAGAGCGCCTGGCGCGCAAGGCCGCGGGGGCCGGCGTCTGGTTGGCGCAGTGGCCGGCACCCGCCCCCCCCCGCCAAAGCCGGCCGGCGGAGCCCGTGGCGGTCCCCGCGCCCGCTGGGGCGGCGGCCGATGTCCTCCTGCCCACGGTCAGCGGAATTCTTCAAATCGCCCGGCCGGGAGGCGGGTCGCACTCCCTGGCCCTGATCGGAGGGCGGCTGCGGGGCGAAAGCGATCAGATCTCAGGCTTTACGGTTGAACGCATCACCGCCGCCGGGGTGGAGTTGGGCCGGAACGGCCGGCGCTGGTTCACCCCGGCCCCGCAGGTGCCGTTTTCCGTTGACCGGGGACAATAGAAAGGCCGCCGCGGGTTTTCTCGGCCTCACGGGACCGAGGCCGAAGCGGCGTGGGTTAAAATTCGAGGCAATGATGAAATCCATGAGCGCGGCGGGCAGGATCAGGCATCTGCTGACGGTGGCGATGCTGGGCGGGGTTTTGGCGGTCGGCGGGTGCAGCATACAGCAGCCGCGAACGGTCACCCTGCCTGAACTGGAATCGGTCAACCCCAGGGCCATCCTGGCGGAGGCAAAGCCCCGGTTGCCGCCGGGGCCGCCGCCGCTGACCGAAAAAATGGCCCCCCTGAGCCGCGGGCTCACCCCGGAGGCCCGTCTTTTCAGCCTGGTGTTTGACCGCGCGCCGCTTTCGGAGGTCATCGCGGCGCTCATCGGGAATGCCGATTTGAGCCTCTCGGTGGACGCCAACGTCGACCTGGCCCGGCCGGTCA
>JASFIY010000107.1:0-6458 GCA_050122415.1 Desulfobacteraceae bacterium | reverse complement strand
CCCCGTGTATTTCATGATCTTCAAAACCCGTCCGGTGCCGGGCCAGACCCTGGAGGATGTCCGCAACGCGCAGGTCCGCTTTGTTGAAGAGGTCCGCCGGCGCCATCCCGAGGCCCCCAAGCCGGCGGTGGTCGGCAACTGCCAGGGGGGCTGGGCGGCCGCCCTGGTGGGCGCGGAAAGGCCGGAGCTGATCGGACCGATGGTCTTCAACGGCTCACCCCTTTCCTACTGGGGCGGGGTGGAGGGCGCAAACCCGATGCGCTACCTGGGGGGGCTACTGGGCGGGGTGTGGTTCAACTCCTTTTTGAGCGATCTGGGCAACGGGATCTTCGACGGCGCCAACCTGGTGGCCAATTTCGAGAATCTCAACCCGGCCAACACCCTCTGGTCCAAGTCCTACAACCTGTACGCCAAGATCGACACCGAGGTCGAACGCTACCTGACCTTCGAGAAATGGTGGGGCGGCTTTTTCCTGATGACCGGACAGGAGATCCACACCATCGTCGACGGCCTCTTTGTGGGCAACAAACTGGAGCGCGGCGAATTCGAACTGGCCCCGGGCAAGCGCATCGACCTCAAGGCCAACAACCAGCCGGTGGTGGTCTTCGCCTCTTTCGGCGACAACATCACCCCGCCCCAGCAGGCCTTCAACTGGATCGTCCGGGCCTACGGCAGCGCCGGCGAAATCCGCCGCCGGCGGCAGGTGATCGTGGTGCACACCCACGAGGATATCGGCCACCTGGGGATTTTCGTCTCCGCCAAAATCGCCCGCCGGGACCACAAGGAGATCATCGCGAGCTTCACCATGCTCGACTACCTGCCGCCGGGCCTCTACGAAATGATCATTGAGGACGACCCCGAAAGGGCCGACGAGTACCAGGTGCGCTTCGTGGAGAAAACCACCGAGGACCTCTTGGCCATCGACGACCGCCCCGAAGAGGAACTGGCCTTCTACGGCGTCAAGCGGGTCTCGGAACTCAACGACGCCCTCTACCGCTTCGCCCTGGCCCCCTGGGTGCGGGCGGCCAGCAGCGAATCCTCGGCCGAAATCCTGCGCCAGCTGCACCCGCTGCGGGTGCAGCGCTGGCTTTTTTGCGATCTCAACCCCTGGCTGATACCGGTCAACATGTGGGCTGCGATCATCCGCAGCGACAACCGCCAACCGGCGGCGGAGACCAACGTGTATCGGCGGATGGAAAAACGCGTCGCGCAAAGCATCGAAAACGGCCTCAATTTTTACCGGGAGATGCGGGACAGCTTCTGGGAGCAGCTTTTTCGAACGATCTACGAGAACCCGTGGATGAAGGCCCTCCACCCGGCCCCGGCGGCGGACCCCGGCGACAGCGTGCGGCGTGTGGAGGCCCTGCGCCGGCAGGATGCCGATGAACTGCGGCAGGCGATGGGCAAGGGGGGGTTCCGGGAGGCCGCCGTGCGCATCATCCTGGCCCTGCTGCTGGCGGATTTCGAACTGCAGCGCACGGGCTACGTCATGGCCGGCCGGCTGACCCGGACAAACCGGCGCACCCGGGACATCAGCCCGGGGGAGTTGCAGGAACTGGTCCGGGTTCAGGCGCGGATCCTGCAAACCGACACCGACGCGGCCATCGCCGCCCTGCCCCGCCTGCTGCCCGCCGCCAAAGAGCGCCGTGAGGCGCTGGCGCTCTTGCAGAAAGGGGTCGAGATGCTCGGCCGCGAGCCCAACCCCCAGGAAAAGGTCGCCGTGGCCAAGATAACGGCCGCGCTATCGGCCTGATCGTTGCCGCCGTCAGGATTGATGAAGCGGTAAAAAGTCGAAATTCAGACGGTTTCGAAAAAAGCGCCAAGTTACGGCGCGCAAATCTCAGCGGCGTGAGGCCTACTTATGTGCGCCGCAGCGACTTCGAGATGCAGCGCAACACGGAAATTGGCCTTTTTGCGGAACCCTCAGGGTTGCAGCCCGCGGATAAACCCCTCCACCGCCCCGACGCCGTGTTCGTCCACCAGGCGGATGGTTTCGGTGCCGATCACGGCGATATCCGCCTTGCCCCTGAGAAAATCGATGTCCGAGCGGTCCTTGACCCCGAAGCCCAGCGCCAGCGGCAGGTCCGTCGCCCGGCGGCAGCGTGCCAGGTAGTCCTCCAGCGCCTCCGAGAACGCCGTCCGCTGGCCGGTGACCCCCTTGCGGGCCACGCAGTAGATAAAGCCGCGGCCGTGCCCGGCCAGCATCCGCATGCGCTCCTGGCCGGTGGTGGGCGAAAAGATGAAGATCGGCGCCAGCCGCTGCGCCTGCATGGCGCTCAGATAATCTTCCCCCTCCTCCGGCGGCAGGTCGGGCACGATCGCCCCGGCGATCCCGATGCGCGCCATCTCGGCGGCGAATGCCGCCATTCCGTACTTGTAGACGATGTTGCAGTAGGTCATGAACACAAACGGGATCTCGAAGGCCGCGGTCACGCGCTCGGCAAACGCCAGCGCCTGTTGCACCCGGGCGCCGCGGGCCAGGACCTCCTGGTTGGCCCGCAGGATCACCGGTCCGTCGGCGATGGGCTCGGAAAACGGGATCTGCAGCTCCATCAGGTCCACCCCGGCGGCCACCATGGCCTTGACGATCTCAAATGACGCCTCGAATGACGGGTAGCCGACGACGATGTGGGTCATCAAGAGGATCTCTTTTTTTTCGCGCTGACGGCGCAGGTAGGTCTCAAGCATCGTATTGCTCCGCCTTGTGTTTGATGAACTCCCGCCAGGCGGGGTCTTCGAAGGCCTCGGCGATGGTGAAGATGTCCTTGTCGCCGCGCCCGGACTGGTTGATGATGACGATCTCCTCGGGGGACATCCGCGGCGCCTCCTTGAAGGCCTGGGCGAAGGCGTGGGCCGACTCCAGGGCCGGGATCAGGCCCTCCCGGCGCATGGTCAGGCTCAAGGCCTCCAGCACCTCGGCATCGGTGGCGGCCTCGAAGCGCGCCCGGCCGGACTGCTTGAACTGCGCCAGGATCGGGGAGACCCCGACGTAGTCCAGTCCCGCCGAAATGCTGTGGGTCTCCCGCATCTGGCCGTCGCCGTCCTGCAGAAAAAAGGTCCGGTAGCCCTGGGCCACCCCCACGCTGGCATCCGCCGAGCACAGACGCGCGGCATGCCGGCCCGAATCCAGTCCCTTGCCGCCAGCCTCGACCCCCACCAGCTCCACCGGATCGTCCAGAAAGCCCGAAAAAAGCCCCATGGCATTGGAGCCGCCGCCCACGCAGGCGTAAACCCGCTTGGGCAGCCGCCCCTCCCTTTCGAGAATCTGGCGCCGGGCCTCGCGGCCGATGATCGACTGGAAATAGGTCACCATCTCCGGGAAGGGGTGCGGGCCGCAGGCGGTGCCCAGCACGTAGTGGGTGGTGTCCATATTGCCGACCCAGTCGCGGAAGGCCTCGTTGATGGCGTCCTTCAGGATGCGGGTGCCGTCGCGGACCGGCACCACCGTGGCGCCCAGCCGCTGCATCCAGAAGACGTTGGGGCGCTGGCGCTCCACGTCGATCTCGCCCATGTAGATGGTGCACTCGAAGCCGAAGCGCGCCGCCATGGTGGCGGTGGCCACCCCGTGCTGGCCGGCGCCGGTCTCGGCGATCACCCGCGTTTTGCCCATGCGCTGGACCAGCAGCCCCTGGCCCATGACGTTGTTGGCCTTGTGGGCGCCGGTGTGGTTTAAGTCCTCGCGCTTGACGAAGATCCGCGCCCCGCCGAAATGGCGGGTGAGGTTCGCCGCGAAGGTCAGCGGCGTGGGGCGGCACGAGTAGGTGGCCATGACCTCCCGATAGGCCGGCCAGAAGCCGGGGTCGGCTTTGGCGGCCTCGAAGACCGCCTCCAGTTCGTCAAAGGTTGTGTTCAGGATCTCGGGCAGAAACGCCCCGCCGAATTCGGCATAGTAGCCCCGGTTACGCATCGCCAGGTCCTCCGATGTTTTGCGAAAAGACGAATTGATCCGTGCGGCAGTAAAGTTCCGAGAAAACCCCGTCTGGCGCCTGGGGGAAGTTCAGCAGGCGGGTGACGGCGAGCACTGGGGTTTCCGGGGTGACCTGCAGGTGGCGCGCCCGCCGGGCGTCGAGATAGGCGATTTGAAAGCTCTGCCGGCCGCCGTTGGGGCGCAGAAAGTAGCGCTCCTCGGCGATCGCCGAAAGCGAGCGGCCCTCCAGATCGAGTTCCGCGAGGCCGGCAAAAAGGCCCGGGTGCAGAAAGAGGGTTTCAATCAGCACCGGCAGCGCCTCCACGCGGGTGAGACGCTCCAGAAAATAGGCCTTTCCGCCGGCAAACGGGTTCCCGCCGGCGGCCCCGACCCTTTTGAGCGCCAGCGGGGTGATGATCCGGCTTTCCACCGCCAGCCCCTTGCGGTGGAACGAGGCGCTGGTGCCGTCCAGCGAAAAGAGGTCCACCTCCCGGCGCGGCGGCCGCACGTAAGTGCCCGACCCACGCCGCCGCACCACCAGCCCGCGGCGCACCAAGACGTCGATGGCCTGGCGGGCGGTGGGCCGCCCGATGGCGAAGGCCGCCGCCAGCTGGTGTTCGGAGGGGATCCGGGCCCCCGGCGGGAAGTCCCCGCCGCGGATCCTGCCGGCCAGCAGCTCCGCCAGCTGGTGGTAGAGGGGCAGCGGCGACCGGGGGTTGAGCATTTGGGTGGGGGTCTTGGACATGGCACCGGATTTTCTGAATTCAAGAAGGCGTTTGAGGCGTTGACGAAAACCGTTGCAGGGGCCGGGTGAAATGAGAGTGGCGCATATTGGTCAAGTTGTCAAGACAAATTATGAGGAAAAGCCCCCACCGCAACGGGGTCGGTCGGGCTGACTATCGGCCGCCGCCCGAAGGAACCCGGCGGCCTTCAGAGCGGGTCCGCGGGGTGGTCCGGCTCGGGCTTTCGGAAGAGGTGCAATTTGCCCAGCACCCGCCGGTGCTCGCCGAACACGTAGGCCAGGTCGGCGGCCTGCAGGCGGAAATCGGCCTCGGGGTTGGCCAGGGTCTGGTCGCCGCGCTTGACGGCCACCACGGTCAGGCCGTGGACCTGGCGCAGGGCCGCCTCCTTCAGCGTCTTGCCCTCCAGGGGGGCGCCGGGGTCCAACTCCAGCGAGACGACCTCGTGACCGGTGAGCACGTCCCTGACACTGCAGAAGGACTGCTCGGGGGTTCCGGATTCGCACAGGAAACCGTAGTTCTCGCCGCGCACCTCGGCGGCGAAGCGTTCGATCTCGCGCACCGGCACCAGGTAGGTGGCCAGGACCCGGGTGAAGATCCCGATGGAGGTCTCGAACTCCTCGGGGACCACCTCGTTGGCGCCCAGTTCCTTGAGGGGCTGGATTTCGGTCACGAAACGGGTCCGCACCACGATGCGCAGGGCCGGGTTGGCCTTGCGCGCGGCCTCGGTGATGCGCCGGATGGCCGCGGGGTCGGCGATCACCACGGCCAGGATGCGCGCCCGGGCCACCCCGGCATGCGCCAGGACCGCGGGCTGGGCCGCGTCGCCGTATGAGATCGGCTCGCCTTTGGCGCCCTCGTTGCGCACCGTGTCGGGGTTCATCTCGAGCACCACGTAGCGGATCCCGGCCATCCTGGCGGCCCGCGCCAGATGCCGTCCGCCGATGCCGAAACCCACGATGATCAGGTGGTCTTCGGGGGCTTCGGTTTCGCAGGTGTCGCCGGTGGGGACCAGGGGCCCGGCGCCCCAGGGCAGCCTGGCGGCCAGGAAGTCGGAGAAGCGCGGCGAGGCCATGATCAGAAAGGGCGTCAGCGCCATGGTCACGATGGCCACCGCCAGGAAGAGCTGGTACTCGGTGGCGGCCATCAGCCCGTAGGTCATCCCCACCCCGGCCAGCACGAAGGAGAACTCGCCGATCTGGCAGAGGCTGAGTCCCGTAAGGGCCGCCACCCGCAGCGGAAAGCCCAGGACCAGCCCGGCCAGGGTGACGATGGCGCCCTTGATCAGCAGCACGGCCAGGGTGACGGTCAGCACCAGCCCGAGGTTGCCGAAAAAGAAGTTCAGGTCCAGGAGCATCCCGATGGACACGAAGAAGACGCTGGTGAAGACGTCCCGGAACGGCAGGATGCCCTCCAGGGCGGAGAGGGAGTACTCCGACTCGGACATCAGCAACCCCGCCAGGAAGGCCCCCAGGGAAAGCGAGAGGCCCATTTTGGAGGTCAGCAGCGCGATGGAGAAGCAGAGCCCCAGGGTGGTCATGAGAAACAGCTCGCGGCTGCGGGTGCGCACCACCAGCAGCAGCACCCGGGGAATGACGACCTTGCCCAGTACATAGAGCAAGGCGATGATGCCCAGCGACTTGCCCGCCAGCAGCAGCAGGGAGGACCCCAGGTCGCCGGTCCGACCGGTGAGGAAGGGCACCAGCAGCATCATGGGCACCACGATGAGGTCCTGGAAGATGAGAATGCCCAGACCGATGCGGCCGTGCGGGGTGCTCATCTCCGCCCGGTCGGAGAGGATCTTGAGCACG
>JASFIY010000106.1:0-6476 GCA_050122415.1 Desulfobacteraceae bacterium | reverse complement strand
CACCGTCATGAACGACGTCTCCGGCCGGGACGCGCAGTTCGCCGATTCCCAGTGGTTCCGCGGGAAATCCTTCGACACCTTCGCCCCCATGGGCCCGGCCCTGGTGACCCCGGACGAGATCGGCGACTACCGCAATCTGCGCCTGACCGCCGTGGTGGACGGCCGGGTGATGCAGGACGGCTCCACCCGCGACATGATTTTCGACATCCCCTTTCTGATCGAAAACATCAGCGAGGACATCACCCTGCTGCCCGGGGACGTCATCTCCACCGGCACCCCAGCGGGCGTGGGCATCTTTCGCGACCCGCCGATCCTGCTGGCGGCCGGCAGCCTGGTGGAGTGCCGGATCGAGAAGATCGGCGCCCTCAGAAACCCCGTGGTGGCCGGCTGACCCGCCCTGCGTGCCGACCCGTTCCAAATTCCAAAGGCCGGCCCGATAGCGGCGCGTCGCCGTTTCCGGGCGGCTCCGACGCGGCCGGCCGCACATGACCCTCCCATCGGTGATCAGGCGATCACGTGCGACCCCGCACCCCGCTCTCCGCGACGAGGCTAATAGCGGCCGTCCGCATATTCCACCCATCCCCCCGCTTCCACCAGGGCACGTTCGAAAGCCGACAGGCTGAAGGGGACCGTGAGCGCATCACTGCCCGCGGTCAGCTCGAAGGTCGTGTTGCCCCAATCGGTTTTCAAATCGGTCTCCCGACCGCCGAAGCGCTCGAAGATCTCGGCGATCACCGCCGCCGGCAGCGAAACGGCCAGCATGCCGCAGTTGAACATGTTCTGGCGGAAGATGCGCGCGAAGCTCTCGGCGATCACCAGGTGGATGCCGTTGACCTCCAGCGCCCAGGGCGCGTGCTCGCGCGAGGAGCCGCAGCCGAAGTTGCGGCGGGCGACCACCACGGCCTTTCCGGCCGTGTCCCGGACGGGGTCGAAGCCCTCCAGGCTGAGGTCCTCCAGCAGGTGGGGCTTGAGGGCCTCCTTGGCGATTTCGGTCAGGTAGCGGGCCGGGATGATCTCGTCGGTGTTGATGTCCGCGCGGTCCAGAAAGAGAATGCGGCCGTCGAAGTTTTTCATCTCAAATTTCCCCCTGCAATCTCCTCACTTCTGGAAGAGCGGTGAGTTGGCGATGCATCCGGCGACGGCGCTGGCCGCAGCCGTGGCCGGGCTCATGAGATGCACCATGCCGCCCTTGCCCATCCGCCCGTTGAAATTGCGGTTGGTGGTCGCGGCGCAGACCTCGCCCTCGGCCAGCACGCCGTTGCTCATCCCCAGGCAGGCGCCGCAGGTCGGGTTGGTGACGCAGCAGCCGGCATCCATGAAAATTTTGATCAGCCCCTCCTCCAGGGCCTGGCGAAAGACCGCCGGGGTGGCCGGGGAGACGATGGCCCGCAGGCGTTCGTGGACCCGCCGTCCCGCCAGCACCTGGGCGGCCACCCGCAGGTCCTCGATCCGGCCGTTGGTGCAGGAGCCGATGTAGACCTGATCGATAAGGGTGCCGGCCATCTCCGCCACCGGCTTGACCTGGTCGGGCTTGAAGCCGAAGGTCGTCTGGGGGGCGAGATCGGTCACGTCGTGCTCGATGACGGCTTCGTAGAGCGCATCGGGGTCGGAGTGCAGCCGGCGGAAGGCCGCCAGCGCCGCCGCCGGGTCCGGGTAGTCGTTCTGGATGAACGGCCAGAGGTAATCCACGGTGGTCTGATCCGGCAGGCAGATGCCGCAGGTGCCGCCGGCCTCGATGGCCATGTTGCAGAGGGTCATGCGGGCCTCCATGCTCATCTGGGCCACCACCGGCCCGACGAACTCGACCACGCGGTCGGTGGCGCCGTTCACCCCGAGACGGCCGATGACCGAGAGAATCACATCCTTGGCAAAGACCCCCGGGCGCAGCCGACCGGTTATGGGGACCCTGATCGTTTTCGGGTAGTGAAAGGCGCAAACCCCCTTGAGAATGCCCACCTCCAGGTCGGTGGTGCCGACCCCGGCGGCGAAGGCGCCGAAGGCGCCGTGGGTGCAGGTGTGGGAATCCCCCATGATGACGGTGTAGCCCGGGCGCACGAAGCCCATCTCGGGAAACAGCGCGTGGCAGATGCCGTTGCGGCCGATGTCGAAGAAATCGCGGATGCCGTGGCGCCGCGCCCAGTCCCGCAGGGTTTTGCCCTGGGCGGCGGTCTTGGCGTCCTTGGCGGGGGTGACGTGATCGATCACCGCCTTGATTCTCTCCGGGTCGAAGACGCGGTCCTTGCCGCGGCGCTGAAGATCGACGATCGCCGTCGGGGTGGTGATCTCGTGGCAGAAAACGGCATCCAGTCGGATGACGTGGATGTCCTCGGAAGGGTTGTCCACGTGGTGGGCGTCGAAGATCTTTTCAGCGATGGTCTTTCCCATGCCATTTTTCCTTGTAAGGCATTTCGCCGGTGACAGGCGAAAGGACGGGCCAGATGGGGAATTGATTTACCGAAACCCCAATTTATGATGAAGGGCAAGTCAAAAACCTGACAGTTTCGTAAAAAAGCCAAGTTGCGGCGCGCAAGCCTCAGCGGCGTGAGGCGTACTTATGCACGCCGCAGCGACTTCGAGGTGCAGCGCAACGCGGAAATTGGGTTTTTTGCGGAACTGTCAGTCATCGTGGGTTTTGAGCACCGCCAAGAAGGCGGACTGGGGCAGCATCACCTGCCCCACCATCTTCATGCGCTTCTTGCCCTTTTTCTGTTTTTCGAGCAGCTTGCGCTTGCGGGTGATGTCCCCGCCGTAGCACTTGGCCGTCACGTCCTTGCGAAACGGGGAGACCGTCGAGCGCGAGATGATCTTGGCGCCGATGGCCCCCTGAATCGCGATCTTGAACATCTGCCGGGGAATCTCGTCCTTGAGCTTTTCACACGCCATCCGCCCCCGCTCCACCGCCCGGTCCCGGTGAACCAGCTGGGAGAGGGCGTCGACCTTCTCGCCGTTGATCAGGATGTCCAGTTTGACCAGGTCGGTTTCACGGTAGTCGATCACCTCGTAGTCGAAGGAGCCGTAGCCCTGGGTGATGGACTTGAGTTTGTCGTAAAAATCGAAGACCACCTCGGCCAGCGGCAGCTCGAAGAACATCTCCAGGCGGCTGCTGGTCAGGTACTGGTAGTTGGTGTTGGCGCCGCGGCGGTCCAGGCAGAGCTTCATCACGGCCCCCATGTAGCGCTCCGGGACGATGATCGCGGCCTTGATGAAGGGCTCCCGGGTCATGGTGATCTTGCTGGGATCCGGGTAGAGCGCGGGGTTGTCGATGATCAGCTCGCTGCCGTCGTTCATGATGATCTGATACTGCACCGACGGGGCGGTGAGGATCAGGGAGAGGTCGAACTCGCGCTCGAGGCGCTCCTGGACCACCTCCAGGTGCAGCAGGCCCAGGAAACCGCAGCGAAAGCCGAATCCCAGGGCCGCCGAGGAGTCCTTTTCGTAGATCAGGGCCGCGTCGTTGAGCTTGAGCTTTTCCAGCCCCTCGGCCAACTCCGGGTACTCGTCGGAGGCCACCGGGTAGATGGAGGAGAAAACCACCGGCTTGGCCTCCTTGAACCCCGGCATGGGCGCATCGCAGGGCGCCTTGCGGTGGGTGATGGTGTCCCCGCAGCGGGTGTCGCTGACCGTCTTGATGCCGGCGATCATGTATCCCACCTGCCCTGCGGAAAGCGTTTTCTGGGGCACCCGCCTGATCTGGAAAATGCCCACCTCCTCCACCTTGTAGCTGGCCTCGTTGGACATGAAGCAGATGGCGTCGCCGGCGCTGATCCGGCCCTGAAAAACCCGGAAATAAACAATGGTGCCGCGGAAGGGGTCGTAGTGCGAGTCGAAGATGAGGGCCTTCAGCGGCGCCGCGGGGTCGCCCTTGGGCGGCGGCAGCTGGTCGACAATGGCATCCAGGACCCCCTCGATGCCGATCCCCTCCTTGGCCGAGACCAGCAGGGCGGTCTTGGGGTCCAGCCCGAGGTCATCCCGGATCTGCTGCTTGACCCGCTCGATGTCGGCCGAGGGCAGATCGATCTTGTTGATCACCGGGATGATCTCCAGGTCGTGCTCCATGGCCAGGTAGAGGTTGGCCAGGGTCTGGGCCTCCACCCCCTGGCTGGCGTCCACCAGCAAGAGCGCGCCTTCGCAGGCGGCCAGGGCCCGCGACACCTCGTAGGTGAAATCCACGTGTCCGGGGGTGTCGATCAGGTTGAGGAAAAAGCTTTCGCCGGACTTGCGGGTGTAGGGCAGGCAGACCGTCTGGCTCTTGATGGTGATGCCGCGCTCGCGCTCGATGTCCATGGAGTCGAGAATCTGGTCCTGGAAATCGCGCGCCGACACGATCCCGGTGGCCTGGATGAGACGATCCGAGAGGGTCGACTTGCCGTGGTCGATATGGGCAATGATACTGAAATTTCTTATATTTTTCATGCAGTTCGGGGTGGCTTGGGTCGGGCTCGACCGTCACGGTCGGGATAAGGACCTCGGCAAAAAATAATTTCACATCTTACTTGTCTTTTGGCCCGTCCTCGGCGCTACATCCGCCGGCACATATCTCGATTTGCACCGACGAATCGGCCTTGATGACGAACCAAAATCCTTCGCCATATTGTGGAATTATTTCTTGCCGCGACCCTAACTTCGGGTGGCAGCGGCGGCGGAAAAGCCGGTTGACACAAAAAGGCATTCCGGATATGGAAGTGAAGTTATACGCGCAAAAACAATGCGTCTTCCTATCAGATTCCCGAGGAAGCTGTCAACCGCATCATGGGCGCCGCGGTGCCCGCTGAACGGATCATCCTTTATGGTCACCAACATCCTCATCGTCGACGACGACGCCTCCATCCGCAACTCCATGCACGAATTCGTCGAAATGGTGGGCTACAAAGCCTTTTCGGTGGCCAGCGCCGAGGACGCCCTGGAAGTCCTGAAAAACCACCCCATCCAAGTGGTCATCACCGACATCATGCTGCCCGGCATCAACGGCCTGGAGCTCACCGACCTGATCAAGATCGACTACGATTCCGATGTCATCGTGATGACCGGCTTCAGCGGGGACTATTCCTACGAGGAGGCCATCAGCAAAGGCGCCAGCGACTTCGTTTTCAAGCCGGTGCGCTTCGAGGAGCTGCTCCTGCGGCTGAAGCGCGTCCTGAAGGAGCGCCAGTTGACCCAGGAGCGGGCCCAGATGCTGAAGAAGCTTCAGAAGCTGGCCATCACCGACGCCCTCACCAACCTGCACAACTCGCGCTATTTCTACAACCAGGTGGAACTGGAGGTCAACCGCTCCAACCGTTACAAGCACCCTCTGTCAATGCTGCTGCTGGACATCGACCACTTCAAGGAATACAACGACACCTTCGGCCACCTGGAGGGCGACAAGGTGCTGCAGCGCCTGGGCGCCATTATCCGGTCGTGCCTGCGGCGCATGGATTCGGCCTATCGCTACGGCGGCGAGGAGTTTACGGTGCTGCTGCCCGAAACCAACTGCGAGGAGGCCGTGACGGTGGCCGAGCGCATCCGCGCCAGCGTCGAGGCGTCGGTTTTCGAGCCGGCGCCCGGCAAACAGATCCAGGTCACCATCAGCATCGGGGTGACCCAGTTCCAGCCCGAAGAGGACCTCACCCAGTTCATCCAGCGCGCCGACAGGGCCATGTACCTCTCGAAACAAGGCGGCCGCAACAAGGTGACCGCCATTCCCGCCCGCCAAACACCGACCGCATAGCCAGAAGATCCCTGGAAGTTCAAGTTGCGGCGCGCAAATCTAAGCGGCGTGAGCCGTGCCCCTGCACGCCGCGGCGGCTTCGAGATGCCGCGCAATCCGCAAATTGCGTTTTTGGCGAAACCCTCAGGGTTGGATGCGGACCTTCAGCAACAGATCGCCGCGCCGACCGTCGGTCATCTGGCGGCCCATCTCCTTGAGGCGCAGGAAGTTGCCCTCCCGGATGTTGGGCGGGATCGCGACCCGGAACAGGCGCTTTTGAAACCCCCAGGGGATATTGACCAGTTTTTGCGTACCGCTGGCGGCCTCGAACGGGGTGATCGTGATCTCGCCGAAGAGGTTGGGGTCGTTGGCCGTCCCGCTGGGGTGGATCACCTGCAGGTGGTAGCTGCGCTTTTTGGCCGCCGCCTGCCGCACCCGCCGCGAGACCCCCGTAAGCGGCAGCAGGTCCAGCACCTTGACCAGCACCATGCCGCCGATAAAACCGCCGATATGGGCCCACCAGGCGATCCCGGTCATGCCCGCCTGGCTGCCGGCGGCATTCAAAAACTGCAGCAGCAGCCAGAGGCCAAGAAAGAAGAAGGCCGGAATCTCGACGAAGTAGGGAATGAAAAAAATCGGGATCAAGGTGAGAATCCGGGCCCGCGGGTGCAGCAGGAAATAGGCGCCCATGACGCCGGCGATGGCGCCGCTGGCCCCGATGGTCGGAACGTTGGAACCGACGTTGAGCAGCATGTGGGTCAAGCCCGAGACCAGGCCGCAGAGCAGGTAG
>JASFIY010000105.1:0-6482 GCA_050122415.1 Desulfobacteraceae bacterium | reverse complement strand
GCCGCCGTGGATAAAAAACACTTCCCCGGCCAAGGCTTCGTTGCGGTAGATGTCACCCACCAGCTGGGCCACCTCCTCCGGTTCGATCAACCGCCCGATGGGGACCTGGGACAAAATATTGTCCAGGGCCTTCTGGTTCATCCCCTTGACCATCGCGGTCCCGACGTATCCGGGAGCGACGGCCACACAGCGGATCCGGTCGGCCAATCCCCGGCGGAAAAACTCGGCCGTGATGACCTTGGGCATGACCGACATGGCCGCTTTGGTGGAGGAGTAATTGAGTTGACCGGCCGTCCCCATGGAACCGGTGGAAGAAACCAGGCAGATCAACCCCCTGCAGTTGTGGTTGATCATGCGTTCGGCGCATTCCCGGACGGTCAGAAAAACACCGGTCAGGTTGATTTCCACAACGATCTTGAAATCGGAGAGCGTCATTTTCCGGGTGACCTTGCCGGTCTCCCGGTCGGGGGACACCATCATGGCGTCCCGGATGATCCCGGCAAACGGTGCCACCAGATTGATTTGCCCGTATTTTTCGATGGCGGCTGCGGCCAGTCGGCCGTTGTCTTCCTCGCTGGTGACGTTGGTGACCACCGGCAAAACGTCGTCACCCAAGGTCTTGAGTTCGGCCTCGGCCTGCCCGAGAAGGTTTTCGGATATGTCGGCGATGACCACTTTGCCGCCGTTGCGCATCCAGTACTTGGCGACTTCCAATCCAATACCACCCCCTCCGCCGGTGATGACGGCCACAGAATCTTTAATCTCAAGCATTGTCGCCCTCCATTTGATGAAATGACCCGATTAGGTGCCCATTATGTCCACACCGGCGTCGATCGTGTAAATCATGCCCGTCAGCGAAGGGTTTTCAAGAATGCTGACGGCCAATCCAGCGATGTCTTCCTTACGCACGTTGGTTTTCAAAGGCGACTTCTCCTTGGCCTGCTGGAGGATGTCGAGGCTGTTGCCGACCTTGGACAAGGAATACGTGCTGACAAACCCCGGCGAGATGCCATTGACCCTGATCTTCTTGGCGTTGCCGAGGGATTGCGCCAGCCCCCGTATGATGGATTCCAGAGCGGCTTTGGTGGCACCGACGACATTAAACCCGGGAACGGCCACCTTGCTCCAGCGCAGGGTGACCGCCAGAACGGCGGCTTCGTCCTTGAAGACGTCCAGCAGTTTTCCCGTCACCTCAACGAGGGAAAAGGCCCCCACGCGAATGGCATCGGTAAACTCCTCCCAGGTCACATCCACCAGGGGCAGGTTGAGCTTGGCCCCTTCGGCCGTGGAGTAGGAAATCCCATGCACGAGAATGTCCAGGGATAGGCCTTCCTCCCTGACAGCCGCTGTGAAGGCCGCCAGATCCTCATCCTTGCGCGCGTCGTAGGCGAATAGCTTCTTTATCCCCATGGCTTCCGCCACCCGGCTGACGCTGGCGTAGGTCGTTTCGTCCTGATAGGTCGCGTAAAGGTTGTAGCCCGCACGCTTGATTTCGTTGGCGATCGCGTAACAGATACTCTCTTCGTCCCGGATGCCCACGATAAGGGCGTTCTTGTTTTCCATTTTTATACTCCTGTTCCCGTCGTTATGGTCATTCCGAAGGCACGCGAATCGAAACGCTCGAGCCGCAGTCCACCAGGTAAACCCCGCCGGTAATGGACGGGTTGGTGATGACCTCGAAGGCAATCTTGCCGATGTCCTCCAGGCTGGCCGTTCGGCTCAGGGGGCTGGCGTTGCGGGCGACATCGAGCAGATTGGAAAACCCTTTGATGCCGCTGGCCGCCCGGGTCATCACCGGCCCGGGCGAAATGGCGTTCACCCGGATGCCTTTGCCGCCGAGTTCGCTGGCGAGCCCCCTGACGAGGGCCTCGAGGATGCTCTTTACCGGCCCCATCATGTTGTAGCCCTCGACCGCCAGGTGAGATCCGATGTAGGAGAGGGTCAAGATGGCCCCGCCCGGGTTGAATACATCCGCCTGCAGGAGTTTGCTGGTGATTTCGACCATGGAAAACGCCGACACCCGCGTCGAGTCCTTGAAGCTTTGCCAGGAGACCTCGTGCAGATCCTTCTTGATCTCCGAGGCAAAGGCGATGCCGTGCACGAATACATCCAACCGCAACCCGTCGGAGCGAAGATAGTCTATGATGGCCTGCAATTGATCGTCGCTGCCGACCTGAAAGGGGAACAGCCGGGTCACCCCCAGTCCATCGGTCACCTCCTTCACGTGGGGCAGGGCCTTTTCGTTCAGATAGGTGGGAATGATGTTGAAGCCATTGGCGCTCAACTCTGCCGCAATGCCCGCGCTGATACTGTCGTGATTCGCAATTCCGACGACGAGTGCATTTTTCCGGCGCATGTCATGTTTCCTTTCTATCGATTGGTTTGACGGGGCTTGTCCCGGCCGTGAGCTTACCGGCTGCAATCAGCGCCATGGCCGGAGAGAATCTCCCGGGTATGGGTGGCAATCATCAGTTCCTCGTTGGTGGGAATCACCCAGGCCGACACGCGGCTGTCGGCCGTGCTGATTTTCCCCTGCCCCTGGTCGTTGGCCTCCGGGTCCAGGGTCAGGCCGAGCCAGCGGGCGCCGTCACACACCCGGGCGCGGATGTCGGATGAATTTTCGCCCACCCCGGCCGTAAAGACCAACGCATCCAGGCCCCCCAAAACGGCGGCCAAGGAACCGAGCTCGCGCTGGATGCGGTATACGAAAAGGCCGATCGCCGCCTCTGCCCGCGGATCGTCACTTGCCTGCAAAACGCGCATGTCGTTGCTGATCCCCGAGACGCCGAGCAGGCCGGAGCGCTTGTAAAATAGGTCGACCAGGTCGTCGGCCGCCAGACCCTTCTGCTGCAGTAGGTAAAGGACGACACCCGGATCGAGATTGCCGGGACGGGTTCCCATGGGAAGACCGTCCATGGCCGAAAACCCCATCGTACTGGCGACGCTTTTTCCGCCAAGCAGCCCGCACAGGCTGGCACCGCTGCCCAGGTGGGCCACGACCACGCGCCCTTCGGCGGCCTCGGGATCCAAGGTCTGCAACCGGCGCGCAATATACTCGTAGGAGAGGCCGTGAAATCCGTAGCGCCGGACACCCTCGTCGGTCAGCGCGTACGGCAGGGCGAATATCTGGGCCAGCGGGGGGTTGGTGCGGTGAAATGCCGTGTCGAAGCAGGCCACCTGGGGGATGTCGGCCGCCAGCCTCATCACCGACCGAATGGGGCCCAGGTTGTGCGGTTGGTGCAGCGGGGCCAAGGGGATGAATGTTTCCAGGGTTTCCAGGACCGCAGCATTCACCCTGACCGGACAGCTGTATGCGTTCCCGCCGTGGACCACGCGGTGCCCTACCCCGTTCAACTCCAGCCCCAGACGCTGCCGGTTTGCTCTGATCCAGCCGATGATGTAGGCCATCAGGCTCTCGTGGTTGACATCGGGGCCGTTTTCCCATCTTTTCTCCTCGAGAACCTCCCCCTGGGCACTGCGGGCCTTGAACTGCGGCGCCACACCGATGCCCTCCACCTGTCCACCGAAAACCAGTCGGAGTTCCTCCTCTTCGACGTTGTCGAAAAGGGAGAACTTGATGCTGGACGATCCGCTATTGACCACGGAGATGCAGCCTTTCATGACACCCCTCCTCGGGTTACACTTGATTTTGGATGCCGCCTGGACGGGTACGGCTGGCATGCGC
The DNA here is from genome assembly GCA_050122415.1 of Desulfobacteraceae bacterium. Taxonomy (GTDB): domain Bacteria; phylum Desulfobacterota; class Desulfobacteria; order Desulfobacterales; family JAABRJ01; genus JAABRJ01. The sequence continues at coordinate 2,797 of JASFIY010000105.1, read as the reverse complement.
CGCGGCGGCGGCGACGGCACACGATGCCAGCCGCGCCCTGGGCGAGTCGGCCCGGCTGGTCAGGATGACGGGAACGCGCGCTCCCAAAACGATGCCGGCCGCATCGGCGTCGATGAGATAGGTCAGCTGCTTGGCCAGCATGTTCCCGGCCTCCAGGTCCGGCACCACAAAGATGTCGGCCTCTCCGGCCACCTCGGATGTGATTCCCTTGATCATGGCGGCCTCCTTGCTGATGGCGTTGTCAAACGCCAGCGGCCCGTCGAGAAGCGCGCCGGTGATCTGTCCCCGATCGGCCATCTTGCAGAGGGAGGCGGCCTCGAGGGTGGAGGGGATTTTGGGATTGATGGTCTCCACCGCCGACAAGATCGCCACCTTGGGTCTCTCTATCCCCAGGGAATGGGCCAGACCGACGGCATTTTTCACGATGTGGATTTTATCCTCCAGCGTCGGGTAGATGCTGATGGCCGCATCGGTTAAAAACAAGGGACGCGGATAGGTCGGCACGTCGAGGATGAAGACGTGGCTGATCCTTGCGGCGGTTCGCAGACCCGTTTCCTTTTTTACGATGGCCGACATGAACTCGTCCGTGTGCAGACTGCCCTTCATCAGGGCTTCGGTTCGGCCGGCGCGGCACAGGGCGACCGCTTCGGCGGCCGAGGCATGGCTGTGGGGGGTGTCCACCAGTTCGTAGGGCGTGATGTCGATGTTGAGCGTTTCCGCCAATTGACGAATGCGGTCCTGAGGCCCCACCAAAACCGGTTCGATGATGTTGGCCTTGGCCGCATCGATGAGACCCAAGAGCGCCGTTTCGCTGCAGGGGTGCGCGACGGCCACCGAGATGGGGTCATAGTCGCTGACCTTTTGGATGAGATCCCGAAAAACATATCGGGCGTGATAGCTCAGATCGTCGGCGTCCACTCCGTCGCCGGTGGCTTTCCTGGTGGGGGCAAGAACCTCGGCGATACCCGTAATGATTTTCTCGTTGTGCTGGTTGAGGGCCAGGCAGTCGAAGATGATGGTTTTGTCCTGGGCCCGTTTTTCTTTGACCGAAATGCTCACCTTGAGGGTGTCCTCCAACTCGAGGCCCCCGTGAAACTCGAGATGCTGCGATTTGTAGACGGTCCCCGGACCCGGCAGTTCATTGCCGAGGAGACTGGATATCAGGGCCCCGCCCCACATGCTGTGGCCGCTGACTTTCTGGCGCTCGAGCAACATTTTCGCGTACTCGTCACTGAGATGGGTGGGGTTCATGTCCCCGCTGATGACCGCAAACATGTCGACATCGCGTTTGGTCAAGGTCCTTTCCATGCTGGCGGTGTCGCCGACGTTTATTTCCTCGAAGAGCTTGTTGGTGATCATGTCCCGTTCCTTCCCTGAAATAATTTCAGCTAAGTTTAGTGCGGTTAGAGTTTGAGCACGCGCTGGATTTCAGCGAGGAGGTCCTTTTCCTTTTGATCCAGTTCCATGTCGGCGGTGGCGATGCTGTTGGCGATCTCGAATGCTTCGATGCGATCGGACTTTTGGGGCAACAGCGCGGCGAGTGTCCGCACGGCTTCACCCTTGTCGTAGGCCACAATGCCGGCCTGCTCCTTGACGAGCCGTTTGAGCTCAAACGGCTTTAAATGCCTGAGGCGATCGTTGGTCTGCAGGATTCGATGTGCGACGGCGTACTCCCGGCGATCGAGACTGTGATTGACGGTGGCGACCGCAAGGATGATCCGCACCACCGCGGCTTCAAACCCTCCCTTTTGCATGACCTGCAGCCAGAGAGGTCTTTCGCTCGCGGCCTGCTCGGCATCGGCCGGTTTTGTTTCCTCGACGGCGGTCTTTTTCTCTTCGGGAAAGAGGGTTTTCATCCAGGAGTTGTCGTAAAGAAATTTGAACAGGCGTTCCTGGGATCGATCGCGTGACTCCCGATAAGAGTTCAGCGAAGACTCTACGGCGGCGGAGAACAGCTTCTCCCACTTGAGAAGTGGATTGTCGGGGTCGACGGGTCGGCGATGTGCGCGCACCCAGCGCCCCATATGGTCGAAGGGCCACATCAGCGGGTTTTTGTCGGAAAACAGATACCGCTGGAAACGCAAGGGATGCAGCTGACGGCCGAGTTCGGCTGCGCCCTCGGTCATCAGCATCCGCACCCACGGGCTGACAAATGTCAGGTAGAGCTTGTCATTGAACCTGGAAACGGCCGCCACAGGACGAAATGCTTCCTCGTCGTCAAGCCCCTGGTCCAGCTGGAGGATGTCCTCCATGCCGCGTTCGACGAATTCGACCTTGTGATCGTTCAACCAGGGTTTGCTGGGTTCACCCGTTATGACCATTTCATAAAGGCCGGGCGACAGATATTCGATCATGTCGACGGTGCCGATGATCGCCGAATGCTCCTTGCGGGCCACTTTGCTGCCCACGAAGATCCCCAGGTGTCCGATTTTGGGGTGCAGAATGTAAACAATGACCTGGCCGTTGCGCTTGATTTCGTCCACCGTTCGATACACCTTGTAAATCCAGTTGAGGGCCTGCTGCGGGGGCGTGATGTTGTCACCGGCCGAGGCGAAGACGACGATGGGCTCTTTAAAATTCTTCAAATTAATCCAATGGTCTTTTTCCAGTTGCAGCCGGCCTTGTTCCAATTCATTGCCGACGAAAAGGCTTTCGACAATGAAATGGATCTCATCACGGGTCATCTTGAAGAAACCGCCCCACCATTTCTCAAAGTTCAGATAGCGCGCCTCTTCCGTGTCGATATTGGCCCAAAGGTTGTACTGCTTGGTCCACAGGGTGTTGGCCGGATTCAGGG
>JASFIY010000104.1:0-6492 GCA_050122415.1 Desulfobacteraceae bacterium | reverse complement strand
ATTGAAAAGCGCCACGCCTTTCTTACCTCCCAGCAGGAAGACCTGGAACAGGCCTTGGGGGATCTTCAGAAGGTGATCCGCAAGATCAACCGCATCACCCAGGAGCGTTTCATTACGACCTTCAACCGGATCAACGAGAAGCTGGCCGAGGTCTTCCCGCGACTCTTTGAGGGCGGCACGGCCCAGCTGGTGCTGACCGCGCCCGAGAAACCCCTTGAAACCGGCGTGGAGTTGATGATACACCCTCCCGGTAAAAAACTCACCCAGTTGAGCCTGCTTTCCGGCGGCGAAAAGGCGCTCTCCGCCATCGCCTTCATTTTCGCCATCTTTCTGATCAAGCCGGCATCCTTCTGCCTGCTGGACGAAATCGACGCCCCCCTGGACGAGGCCAATGTTTACCGGTTCAACAACCTGCTGAAAATCATCGGCGACCAGTCCCAGGTCATCATGATCACCCACAACAAGAAAAGCATGGAATTTGCCGACACCCTCTTCGGGGTGACCATGGAGAAAAAAGGCGTATCCAAGCTGGTTTCGGTCAACCTGACGCACCCCTCGGAGGTCCTGGCCGCCCCGAATTGACGCGTCCCGGAGACTTGGCGGCGGTAAACCACGGGAAGTGATTGCAATGCAAGAAAGCCTGGAAGGGTTTTGGGAAGCCTTTACGCGTCTGCTGGCGGCAGCGCCCCGCGAGCTCTGGTGGGGCGTTCTGGTGTTCATCCTGGCCATCGTGTTGACCAAAATCATCCAGCGCCATGCGGTCCGTAAAGCACCCGGGCCGCCCCCGGAACCGGAGGCGGCGGCGCCCGCTTCACCCCCCGAACAGGGACCCCGAAGCACCGACGGGTGCGAAGCGCAACCGGCTGCGGCGCCGGAAGCCGCCGCCGCAATCCAACCCGCCGCAGCGCCGGGCTTTCTGGCGCGCCTCAAGGAGCGCCTGGGCAAAACCCGCCGCTCGCTGACCGCGGGCCTGGAAGGCCTCTTCAGCGGCCAGGGCGGGGTCGACGCCGACATGCTCGAAGAGCTGGAGGAGCTGCTGATCACCGCCGATATCGGCGTGGGGACCACCGCGGCCCTGCTGGACCGGATTTCAGCGCGCAAGGCCGAGATCGCCGACGCCGAAGGGCTCAAAAAGGCCCTCAAAGAGGAAATCCTGGCGCTGGTCGCCGCGGCGCCGCCACCGTCCGGCCAGGGCGTTGCCAAGCCCCACGTGATCATGGTGGTGGGGGTCAACGGCGTCGGCAAAACCACCACCATCGGCAAACTGGCCGCGCGCTGCACGGCGGCTGGACAAAAGGTGCTGATCGGCGCCGCGGACACCTTCAGGGCCGCCGCCGGCGAGCAGCTGGAAATCTGGGCCCGGCGCTCGGGGGCCGAGATCGTCCGCCACCGCGAAAACGCCGACCCCGCCGCCGTGGCCTTCGACACCATCGAAGCCGCCCTGGCCCGCGGGGTGGACGTGGTCCTGGTGGACACCGCCGGGCGGCTGCACACCAAGGTCAATCTGATGGCCGAACTCCAAAAGATCCAGCGCACCATCGACCGCAAACTGCCCGGCGCGCCCCACGAAGTCCTGCTGGTGCTGGACGCCACCACCGGCCAGAACGCCCTGGCCCAGGCCAAACTCTTTCAGGAAACCGTGGGCATCACCGCCATCGCCTTGACCAAGCTGGACGGCACGGCCAAGGGCGGCATCGTGATCGGCATCTGCAACAGCCTCCAGATCCCGCTGAAATACATCGGCATCGGCGAAAAGATCGAGGACCTCCAGGATTTTGACCCCGAGAAGTTCGTCAGCGCCCTTTTGTGAGGGACGCCGGGAAAAATCCGCCGCCGAGAAAGGCCCGTATGCGGGGTTATTTGACGATCGGCAGAATCCTGCGAAACTCGGCGGTATTGGCCCGCCGCGCCCACTGGAAGATGACGATCTCCGCCGAACTGACCACGGCGCCGGCCTGGCGCAAGAGGTCGATGGCGATCTCGCGGTTTTGATCCACCCGGGAGGCCACGGCATCGGCCGCCAGGTGGACCTGAAAACCCGATGCGATCAGATCCAGAGCGGTCTGCAGAACGCAGACATGGGTTTCCATCCCGGCCACCACAATCCGGTTGCGCCGGAAAGCCTGGACCTCCGGAAGAAACGCCGGTTCCAGGCAGGCGCTGAAGTGCTCCTTTTGGAATACCAAGGAAGTTTGAAGCCCCTGGAGCAGTTCGGGATCGGTTGGGCCAAGCCCCTTCTTGTACTGCTCGGTCACCAAAACCGGGACCCCCAGGGCGTTGGCCGCCCGCCCCAGCTGGCGCACCCTGGCCACGGTCGCCTCCCATGACCCCATCACCTTGCGCATCGCCGCCTGAACATCGATGATCAGCAGCAAACTGGCTTCACGCGCAGCAACATATGCATGACGTCTCACAATCCCCCCTCTCGCGGCGTCGCGCAGCAGCACCGGGTGCAGGAAACCCTTGCGGCCCCCGCCTCGCACAGCGGGGGTCGGCCTTTTGGCGGCGGCGGCTGCCCGGCGACCACCGGCCCCTCGCTCAGCCGCCCGGCGTATTCTCCAGGGGCGCTCCAAACAGCTTTGCAACCCGTTTTTCGAGTTTTAACAGTTTTTCCGGGTCGGCGAGGCGGCTGTCGAGAACATGAACGGCCGCCCGGTCTCCCGCCAAATCGATCCCGGCCGTGCCGGGCAGGAGACTGACCACCCACAGAAAAAAGACCCTGGCGGGCTCCTGGCGCAGGCCGTAGTGGTGGTAGACCACCACCGAACGCAGGTTCAGCCGCGGCCGCAAGGCCCGCTGGGCGACGTCCAGGCCCCCCAGCAGGGACTGCCACAAAAAAAACGGGACAAAGCGGGCCAGCGCACCGAAACGCCAGCGACCGATGGCCCCGGGCATAAGACGCATGCTCAGCAGGACGGCCGCGGCGACACCGGCCAGCCCCAGCCATGAGAACCCGGATCGCCCCTCGGTGAGGACCCACCAGGAAAAGCCCAAAACGATACTGCGACTCAGAACCGCCCTGACCCAAGCTGTTCGGGACGCCTTGACCCCGCCGCTGCCCGTCACCTCAGCCCTCCTTCCCCCAGCGGCGCCCCGATCGGCCGCCCCTCAAGCGGCCCCCCGCCAGGCCAGAAAAACAAACCCCAGCAGGAGAGCGACGAACACCACCCCCACGGCGGGCCAGGCCAACAGGCGCTCCTCGACCCTGTCCGAAACGCGCTGCACCCACGGGCTGTTCAACAGGCGGATGGCCCTGCCCATCGGATCGCTGGAGCCGCTTTTCGAGGCCCACAGGCCAGCGGCCCGAAGGCGCAACCGCGCCGCCCGCAAAGCACCCTCCAGGCCTGCCAACAGCAATGCGTCCACCCCCTGGCGCTCGGCAGCCCCCCGGTTGAGGCGCCGGTAGAGGCCGGCTCCCAGGAGGCCCAGCCCGATGGGCCACAGCCCTTCCACAATCGGCTTCATGCCGCTCGGCACGCCCTTGCCGGGCAGCGGCAGCACCATGCCGGCCAGGGGCAGCGCCAGCAGGACCAGTCCCAGGAGCCCGGCCCACGCCACAACCATTCCGGACGGGATGGCTTTGTCGGCAGCCGGCATGGCGTCGCGAACCCGCCAGGCGAAGGTCCCCATCAGCACCATGGTCCCCGCGGCGCTCAGGGCGATCAGCCCGCCAAAAACACCCCGCCAAGCCTCGGGCAGGAGATCTGCGCCCTCTTTCAGGACTTGCTTGACCACGGCCCCGGCGGAGAACGGCAGCCCGGCCAGGACCAGCCCGGCCAGTAACAGCCCGGCCAGGACCAGCAGGCTGCGGGGCGTGTTGCGGCCGGCCGCCTTGGCCACCCCGACCCCCAGAAAAAGAGCCCCCTTGGCCAACCCGTGCACCAGCACGAAAATCAGCAAGCCGGGCACGAGACCCCGTGCGGCGGCGGCAGGCGGAAGAAGGGCAAACCCGAACACCATGGTCATCAGGCCCATCTGGCTGACACTGGAGTAGGCCAGGATGGTTTTCGGGTCGTGCCGCCCCACACCGCACAACACGCCGTAAAAAGCGGCCGCCAGCCCCACCCCGGCCAGGGGCAGGCCCCAACCGTCGAGGCCGCCGGCCACCGCAAAAAGCTGCAGCCACCCCAAAAGCCCCGCCTTGATCATGGCCCCGCTGAGAACCGCGCTGGCCGGGGTGGGGGCCGCCGGATGGGCCAGGGGCAGCCAGACGTGCAGCAGCAGCACCCCGGCCTTGATGCCAAAACCGGTAAAGGCGAGCATCAGAATCAGCGGTCCATGGGCGTGCGAGGGCAACAGCGGCCTGATCTCGCTGAAAAGCGGCCCGGGGCCGGCGAGCCCGGCGTAGAAAAAAGCCGATGCCAGGAGCACCTCCCCGATCACGGTCATGGTCAGATAGACTCTGCCGGCACGCAGGGCTTTGTCGGTGCCCTCGTGGACGATCAGGCCGTAGGCCGAAAAGCTCATCAGGGCAAAGAAGACATAAAAAGAGGCCAGGTCCTGGGCCACGCACAGACCCAGGTTGCCGCACAGGGAAAACAGGAAAAAAAGGGCAAAACGGCTTTGACGGGAGTCTTCCGCGGCGAAGGAAGCCCCTTCGAACAGACCGGCGGCCGTCCAGAGGATGGCCGTGAGCAGGAGAAAAAGCTGGCCGAACGAACCGAAGTGCAGCACGCTTTGCAGAAAGAGCGCAGGGACCACCGCCGGCTCCAGGCCGCTGCCCGCTGATGCCAGGGCCAGCGCCGGCAGGGGGGCTGCCCACATCCCATGCCGGCAAACCAGCCGACGGGTCCCGGCAACGCCCAGCAGGGCGGCCGGGAGCAGGGGGAAAAAGACCACCGTGAGCCAGGTCACGGCAGCCCTCCCCGGCCCAAGGCGATCTTTTGGGCCACGCCCAGGGGACTCCACTCCCAGCCGGCGAAGACCCCGGCGGCAACGGCGAAGAGGCCCGTCACGAGGGTCGGCAAAAGCAGGCTCCACGGTGCTTCCCAACGGCCGCCGGGGTTGGCGGAAACGCGCCGGGCCGGCTCCCGGGGCAGCGGCTTGAACCAGGCCGCATGCAGAATCGGCAGGAAATAGGCCGCGTTGAGCAGGCTGCTGGCCACCAGCACCCCCACGACCCAGTCCTGCCCCCCCTGGATGCCGCCCTGCGCCAAATACCATTTGCTCACAAAGCCGGCCATGGGCGGCACGCCGATCATCCCCAGGGCCGCCAGGCTGAAAATCACCATGGTCACCGGCATGACCCGCCCCACGCCGTCCATCTGATGGACGTGGTGAATGCCCCGGGTTTCCGCCAGAATGCCGGCGCAGAAGAAGAGGGTGATCTTCATGATCCCCTGGTGCACCAGATGCACGAGGCCCCCCACCGTGGCCAAGGGCCCCAACGTCACCGCCCCCAGAGCGATATAGGAGACCTGGCTGACCGTGGAGTAGGCCAGGCGCCGTTTCAGTTCGTCCTGGGTCAGGGCCCGCAGAGAGCCAAAAACGATGGTGGCGACCACCACCACGGTCAGCGGGCCCAGCAGGCCCAGTTCGGCGGCGAACTCCTTGCCGTAGACGTCCAGGACCACCCGCATCACCCCGAAAGCGCCGGCCTTAACCACCGCCACGGCATGCAGCAGGGCGCTTACCGGCGCGGGCGCCACCATGGCCACCGGCAGCCAGCCGTGACAGGGCACCAGGGCGGATTTGACGCTCAGCCCTATGATCAGTAGGGCAAAAATCACGCTGGCATCCCGGTGCGGCAGGCCTTCAATGGATCGCAGCACCCCGCCGGGAACAAATTCGACCGGCCCGCTGAGCACCTGCAGCCAGACAACGGCCAGAAAGAGCACGGCGCCCGCACTCATGGCGTAGCGGAGGTAGGTTCGCCCGGCCGCCAGGGCCTGGGGTGTGCCCCGGTGAACCACCAGCGGGTAGGTGACCAGGGTCAGGAATTCGTAGAAAATGAAGAAGGTGATCAGGTTCCCGGCCAGAGCGACGCCCGTGGAGGCGGTGACGCAGAGGCTGAAAAAGCCGAAGAAGCGGCTCCGGTTGCCCGAACCCTCCAAATACCCAACGGCGTAAAGGGTGGTCAAAAACCAGAGGTTGCTGGACAAGGAGACAAAGGCCAGGGAAAGGAGGTCCACCCGGATCAGGAAATCGAACCCCAACCCCATGGTGAAGCGCACCTCGTGGATCACATCATGCACCAGCAGTCCCCAGGCCATCACAAAGACCCCAACCACCTTGACGGTGGCCCCGAGCATGTTGAGGACCGTGCGCAGCCTGGAGCGCTCCTCGGGCAGCACGAAGATGACCAGCCCCGTGACCAGGGAGCTGCATAAAACCACCAGCGGCAGCCAAAAAGCCATGCTCATGGGATTCCTCCGCCAAAGGCCACCCCGGTGACCGCGAGATCACGCGGCAGAAGCGCGATCACCTCCTCGGCGCGAAACCCGGACAAGGCGCAGATCACCGCCAACCCCAGGGCCGTCAGCGTCATGGCTG
>JASFIY010000103.1:0-6504 GCA_050122415.1 Desulfobacteraceae bacterium | reverse complement strand
GGCAATCGACCCGGTTTCAAACGCAAACGGCAGCCTCGCCGCCATCAGCGGCAGCTACGTCGACAGCACCCAGAAGGAAAAGGGCGACCGTCTGCAGCAGTCCGATTTTCTCACCATGATGGTGGCCCAGCTGCAGCACCAGGACCCGCTCAACCCGGTGGAGGGCACCGATTACACCTCCCAGCTGGCGCAGTTCAGCAGCCTGGAGCAGCAGATCAACGCCAACACGAATCTGGAGGCGATCCTGAAGACCCTGGAGGACCAGGGCGCGAATGAAAACCTCCTGGACTACATCGGCAAGCAGATCACCTGCCGGGACAACCTGGTAACCTTGGAGAACGGGGTCGCCGGCGGTGCCACCTTCAGCCTGCCGGAGCCCGGGCAGGTCATCGTGACGATCACCGATGCCGGCGGAAACCCGATCTACGGTTATGCCCAGAGCGATTTGGCCGCCGGCACCCACGCGGTCGCCTGGAACGGGCAAGGGCTCAACGGGCAGAACGTTCCCGACGGCACCTACCGCTATGAAATCCAGGCCATCAGCGCCAGCGGCGCCCTCCAGGACGTTCAGACCGCCTACACCGGCACCGTCACCGGCTTGACCTATGCCGACGGCTCCCCGCAATTGCTGATGGACGGCCGCGGCGTCGACCTGCAGAGCGTGCTCAGCGTTGGGCTGAACCCCGATGGATGAATCGCCGGCTGCCGCAACCGGCGCCAGCGTTTACTGTTTATCACCCGAAATGGAGACTGAACCATGTCCTTGACCAGCTCGCTTTACTCCGGCATCAGCGGCCTTTCGACCCTGGGGAATTCCATGCAGATCATCGGCGACAACATCGCCAACGTCAACACCGTGGCCTTCAAGGGCAGCAACTACACCTTCCAGGACCTCTTGAGCCAATCGGTGGCCACCCAGTCCGGCACCTCCCAGGTGGGCCGCGGCACGGCCCTGGGCAACATCTCGGCCAACTTTCAGCAGGGCTCCTTTGAATCCACGGGCAACACCACCGACCTGGCCATCGGCGGGAAGGGCTTTTTCGTCCTGCGCGAGGCCGGCAGCAACTCCCAGTTCTACACCCGCGCGGGCAATTTCAGTTTCAACAATGACGGCTTCCTCACCAGTCCCGAAGGCTACGTCGTGCAGGGCTGGGCATTGGATGAGGACACCGGCGAGGATGTGGGCTCCATATCCGATATCGTGCTGAACTCCTTTACCTCGCCGCCACGCCAAACCGATCAACTCACCGTGATCACCAACCTGGACGCCGACACCATCAGCAACACCGCAACCCTTGAGGACGCCTGGGACGCCACCAACGCGCCGCCCATGGCCGCCACCAGCTACGAATACCAGTCGACGGTCAAGGCCTACGACTCCCTGGGCTCCACCCACGACATCACCATCTACTACGACATCATCGACGGGACCTCCAACTGGGAGTATGTCGTGACCTGCAATCCGACCGAAGACCGCCGCGGCTTCATCGGTGCGGGCGATCCCAGCGCGGGCCTCCTGGCCCGGGGGCAGATCGACTTCTCGGCCAGCTCCGGCACCATCACCAACCTGACCCTGGAGAACCTCACCACCGGCGGCGCGGCGGCCGCCCGCGGCTGGACCGCCTCGGCCCTCAATCCCGACGGCTACTTCGAGTTTAGCGCCGATTTTCTCGGCGGGGTGCCGCTCTCCGTCGATCTGGACATCGGGACCCGCTGGGACGGCACCGGCTTTGCCAACTCGTCGCTGACCACCACCCAGTACGCACGGGCCTCCTCCACCACCTTTCAATCCTCAACCGGCTACGGCGCCGGTGATCTTCAGGGGGTCTCGGTGGGCACCGACGGCATCGTCACCGGCAGCTATTCCAACGGGCAGCTGATTCCGCTCTACCGGGTGGCCCTGGCCAGCTTCCAGAACGAACAGGGGCTGTTCAAGCTCGGCGGCAATCTCTATCAGGAAACCAACGAAAGCGGCGACCCGGTCACCAACCACCCCGGCACCAACGGCCTGGGAAGCATCACCCCCAACTCGCTCGAGCAGTCCAACGTCGACATCGCCAACGAGTTCGTCAAGATGATCACCACCCAGCGGGGCTACCAGGCCAACTCCAAGATCATCACCACCGTGGACGACATGCTGGCCGAAACGATCCAGATGAAACGTTAAAGGGGTAGGAACAGCGACGGCGGGCGGCTGGGCGCCCGCCGTTTCCCCTTGCGGCCGTCATTAAATTGACATCTGCCCCGCCAATTTGACCCCCCGACCCTCACCGTGGACCTTGCCGCGGATCCCGGCAGAATCGCATCCGGAATAGGCTGTCCGGGGGCGCCGGCCCCCGCCATCGCCCCGCGGCCGCTCAGGACTTATCTTCTGGCACTTTCCTTGCTTCAAGCCTCTTGCAGTTTTCTATCCGCGTCGGTTTTCCGTCGCCCCGCCGGCAGAATCTTCAATCCGCCGATTTCGAAAAGAGACGCTAATGGACATAGCCACGCTTCTGGGAACGGTGTCCGCCTTCGGGCTGGTGTTGATCGCGATCATCATGGGGGGCGGGCTCTCGCTGTTTATCAATATTCCCTCGCTGATGATCGTCGTGGGGGGTACCCTGGGGGCCACCATGATCAATTACCCCCTCAAAGACGTTTTGGGGGCGCTGCGGGTGGTGAAAAACGTGTTTTTGAGCAAGAGCGCCTCGGTGGAGAAGATCGTCGAACAGTTCGTGGGTTTCGGCAACAAATCGCGTCGCGAGGGCATCCTCTCCCTGGAGGAGGATGTCAAGAACGTCGAGGACATCTTTCTCAAGAAGGGCCTGCAGTTGTCGGTGGACGGACTCGAGCCGGGGTCGATTCAGAACATTCTGGAAACCGAGATCGCGTTTCTGCGGGAGCGACACCAGCTGGGCGCCGAAATTTTCGCCACCATGGGCACCTTCGCACCCGCCCTGGGGATGATCGGGACCCTCATCGGGCTGGTTCAGATGCTGCAGTCCATGGATGACCCCAGCTCCATCGGTCCGGCGATGGCTGTGGCGCTGCTGACCACCTTCTACGGCTCGCTGATCGCCAACCTGGTCTGCATGCCGATCGCCGGAAAGCTCAAGACCCGCAGCAAAGAGGAGGCGCTCGCCAAGGAGATGATCACCGAAGGCGTGATCTCCCTTACCAAAGGTGAAAACCCGCGGATTCTCGAGCAGAAGATGCTGGCGTTTGTCTCACCGAGTCAGCGGCAGTCCCATTTCAAATAATCCTCCCAACGGCAAACGGCCCCGGGGGGCGCCAGGATGGCCCGCAAAAAGAAACAATCCGCAGCCGAGGGCAGCAGCCTGATTCAGGTGATGACGGTCTCGCTGTTTATCATTCTGCTGGCCTTTTTTATCCTGCTCAACGCCATTGCGGTGGTGGACGAGCAGCGGCAGCGCCAGGCGCTGGGCTCCCTGCTGGAGAGTTTCGCGGGTCTCTCGGGCGGCTTCAGTTTTCTTGAACGCAGGCACGACCCTTCGGCCCTGCCCCCCTTTCCGGCGCCGGCGGGCCTGGTGGATTTCGCCCCCCTGTTGGAGACCGCCGAGCATCTGGGCCAGCAGGTGCGGATCCGCAGCACCCAGCGCGGCACTGTGGTGTCGCTGCCGGCCGATGGGCTTTTCCAGGGTTCGGGGGCCCAAATTCATCCGAGGGCGCACCCCCTGCTGGTGCGGTTGGCCCACCTGATCCTGGAAAGCGAGGCCCCGGTCGAGGTCAGTGGCCACACGGACAACGCACCACCGGAGCCCGCCCAGACCGGATCCCAGATGGCGCTCTCCGCCCGGTGGGCCCTCGGCGTGCTGCGGTTTTTGACCGATCGGGAAGGGGTGCCGGCCGAGCGCATCACGGCCTACGGCCGGGGGCCCCATCAACCCGTGGCCGCCAACACCACCCGCGAGGGCCGGGCGCTCAATCGGCGGGTGGACGTGCTGTTGCAGCATCCCCGGGGCCTCCAGAAGCCCCAGAGGGGCTTTACCTTCAAGTCGTTTTTCTTCAGGGTGTTCAGGTAGCGGCGGGGATTACGGATCCCTCGCGGGGAAGGAGCAAATCGGGTGGTCGGGGGCAGCGACAGAAGAATCCGGGGACAGGACAGCGGGCGGGCCGACCCCAACGCCTGGATGGTGACCTTCGCCGACCTGGTGATGCTGCTGTTGACCTTCTTTGTTCTGCTGCTGACGATGAAGTCCATGGATACCGGTAAAGTGCGCACCATTTTCAACATCGCCGCCGCCACCCAGGGCCCCATGAAGCACAGCGCGGCGAGCAACCGGGACAATCCCACGGAGGATGAGCAGAACGCCCCGCCCATGGACACCCTCAGCAGGAGCCTTCTGGTGGCTGAGGCCGTGGAACTCCTAGAGGGCATCCAGCGGGTGAAGACCGAAAACCCCGAGATGGCGGCCGTTCTGGACCTGCTGGCGGTTTCCGAGGACCAGCGGGGGGTGGTGATCTCGCTGGAGGCCGACCACCTCTTCGCCTCCGGTGAGGCCGAGATCCGCCCCCAGAAGCGCGCGGTCCTGGAGGGCATCAAAGAGGTCCTGCGGTTTGCGGCCAACCAGATCCTGATCATGGGCCACAGCGACCGCCAGCCGGTGGTCGGCGGCCGCTTCGCCAGCAACTGGGAGCTGTCTTTTGAGCGCGCACTGAGCGTCCACGCGGTGCTGACCGCGCCGCCGGGGCTTGACCCCGGGCGGCTGGGGGTGGGCGGCTACGGCGACCGGCGGCCGCTTTTCGGCCCCGACACCCCGGAAAACCGCGCCCGCAACCGGCGGGTGGAATTTATCGTGCGAAAACCGAATTGAGCGAGGGGAAAGCGGTGAAAAATCATTTTTCGGTGCAATACCAATCCCTGCCGGCGCTGCTGTTGGCGCTGCTGATGCTCTGCAGCCCGATGACCGGCTGCAAGGGGCAGGAGGCCGATGGCCGGCAGACGGCGGCGGCTGATTTCGGCCAGATTTTCGATCTCGACACCTTCGTGGTCAATCTGGGCGACCAGGGCGGCAAGCGCTACCTGAAGACCAAGATCGCCCTGGAGTACGGCAGCGAGGCGGTCGGCAGGGAAATGACCACCCGCCTGCCCCAACTGCGGGACATGATTCTGCTGCTGCTCAGCAGCAAAACACTGGATCAGATCCAGGATATCGACGGCAAAATCGCACTGCGCAACGAGCTGATGGCCCGGATCAACCAAACCCTGCAGCAGGGGCATATCAAAAACCTCTATTTCACCGAGTTTGTCATTCAGTAGTCCGGGGGCCAGATGAGCGATATTCTTTCCCAGGATGAGGTCGACAGCCTCCTCAGCGGCCTGACCACCGGCAAGGTCGAAGCCGAAACCGACACCGGGCCCGATCCCCAGGAGGTCCAGGCCTACGACTTCACCCGCCAGGAACAGGTGGTGCGCGGGCGCATGCCGACTTTTGAGCTGGTCAACGAACGGCTGGCCAAGGAGATGCGGGCCGGCGTCTCCAACCTGCTGCACACCAGTGTGGGGATCGCCTTGAAGGCCACCGACACGATGAAGTTTGCCGAATTCACCCGCTCGCTGCCGGTGCCCACCAGCCTGCACCTTTTCCGGATGGAGCCGCTGCGCGGCTTTGCCCTGATGGTCCTGGAAAGCCGCCTGGTCTACAATCTGATCGACACTTTTTTCGGCGGCCGCGGCGACGGCAAGGCCAAGATCGAGGGCCGCGAGTTCACCCCGATCGAGACCGTCATGATCCAGCGGGTGGTGGCCGTTTGTCTCGAGGCCCTCAAAAAGGCATGGCGCCCGGTGGAGGTGATCGACACGGTCTTCGTGCGCTCGGAGATGAACCCCCAGTTTGCCACGGTGCTGCTGCCCTCGGACCTGGTGATCGTGTCGCGCTTCGAGGTCGAGTTGGAGCAAAGCGCGGGCCTGATCACGGTCAGCCTGCCGTACGCGATGATCGAACCCATCCGCAGCAAGCTCAACGCCGGTTTCCAGAGCGATACGCTTGAAGTCGACCAGGCCTGGCAGCGGCGGATGCGGGAAATTCTGCACGCCGCCGAGGTTACCTTCGGGGTGGCCCTGGGGGCCACCGAAATAACCGGCGAGCGCCTGATTCACCTCAGGGTCGGGGACGTGATTCAACTGGACAACAATGCCGAGGAACGCCTGACCGGTCTGGTGGCGGGGGTTCCCAAATTCAGGGGTTATGCCGGCACCCAGCGGGGGTGCCAGGCCTTCAAGGTGGACAGCCGATTGGAGTAGACGCGAGATGGATGCAAACAACAAGGCGGCCGCGGCAGCCGCCGCCGATGGCGCCGAAACGGCGGCTGAGGGCGGCGGAGAGCGGGATTTGGACTTCATTCTCGACATTCCCCTGGAGTTGTCGGTGGAACTCGGGCGTACCCGCATGCTGGTCAACGATCTTCTGCAGCTGGGTCAGGGGGCGATCGTGCAGCTGGACAAACTGGCCGGCGAGCCCCTGGAGATTTTCATCAACCGCAAACTGGTGGCCCGCGGCG
>JASFIY010000102.1:0-6575 GCA_050122415.1 Desulfobacteraceae bacterium | reverse complement strand
CCAGGCGGCGGGCAGCAGCGGGGGGTCCTGTAGGGATTGCAGGTGAATGAAACCAAGCCCCCAGCCGGTGAAAAGCAGTGTCAGCAGAAAATAGAAGGTTGCCTGGAGCGCCGGAAGGGTTTCAAAGAGCTTTTGGGCATGAAAGAAAAGATAGAAGAAAACCAGCGTTCCCAGCAGCGGCAGGCTGCCTTCCACAAGCCGGATGACCATGCGACGCCAGGGATACTCGGCGCTGAAGGGTTTTTCCCTGAGCCAGCGGCAGAAACGCCGCAGGCGCAGACTCAGGACAAGTGATAGCAGATAGAGCACCACGGCGGTTAGCGGCAGCAGTCCCCTGCTGGCCAGCAGCGCGCCCAACAGCGTCAGCCAATGCTCCCATGAGGCGATTTTGCGAAATCGCTCAACCACGAGTTTGAGTTCACCGCCGATGTTCTGCCAGCCGAGGCTGATCAAGGGATTGACGGTTCGCTGAAAGAGGTCCTCGTGCTTTTTGGTTTGGATCTCCTGGCCGAATTTTTCGTTCAGGTTGTTGAACGCCTGCCGGGTTTGCGTGAGCCCGGCGATCACCTCCCGGTAGCCGGATTGCAACTCGGCCAGGATGGTCACACGCTGCTTCTGGCTGCGCATCAGGGCTTCGATGTTGCCGATCAGGGCTCGCCCCTCGGGGGTTTGCCGGTCCTCGGCTTTCAGGGCACTGAGCTGTTGCCGGGCAAGCGTCCGCTGCTCGACCACCTGCTCTTCGAGCCTCACGACGGTGTCCAGTTTTTGGTTCAAGCCGGTCAGGCGCCTGTCCAGCTGCTCGATGGTGACGCGAATTTCCCCCCAGGCGCGTTCAAGGTCCTCGATACGCGTCGCGGAAGCCAGGAGCAGGTTGCCGATGGTGGAGAGTTCGATTTTCTTGAAGTCGATCTCGGCGGAGAGTTCCTGAATCTCTTTCTGCTGGTCCGGGAAACTTTTTTCGAGTTTGGCGAGGGCATTCTTTTCGGCCTGGAGGGCGGCCTGAGCGGTTTTTTCGAGGGACGAGAAATCGGGTCTTTCCGATGGGGCGTCCTGGGAGTGGGCCACCCCGCAGGCGGTCAGGATCAGCAGGCCGATGAGAACCGCCAATCTGCCCAAGGCCGCCGGGATCGTCGTATGGGGCTGGTTTTGCAATTGCCTAAAACCTCCTTCCCTCCCATTCCCCTGACGGAGAATGGGCCAGGTCATGGGAGTCTGCAGAGACGGCGGCTGGTGGCCGCCCGGAGCCGGGCTGAATGGGCGCAGTGGTTCAGTTTTCCACGCCGAAGAAGTTCATCAGCAGGTAGTTTAGCTGTTTGCGCAGCACCGCGTAGGAAAAATGGCGCGCCGCGATGGCGTAATTGTGATCGACCATTTGCTGGCGGCGTGCCGGTGAGGCGAGTATTTCCCTAACCTGCTGCACATTTCTGCGCGTCAGGTAGCCATCCATGACCACCAGGTCGAAGCCCCGGGGCTCGATGTCCTTGATGAAGATCGTGTAGCGGTTGATCAACAGGGGCTTCCGGAAATAGACCGCCTCCAGAAAGGCGTTGCCGAAGCCTTCGTAAAGGCTCGGGTAGGTGATGAAATCGGCGTGGGGGTAGACATCCCAGAGGGAGTGGGGGGCCGCGGCGCGCTCCCGTTCGGGGGTTGACGCTTCCAGGGCACTGGTCTTCAGCAGGCGCAGGTCGACATTGCGCTCCTGGGCGTTGCCCTTGAGCCACTCGAAATACTCCATCCCCTCGTCACCGGCCTCGTGGGAGATGACCAGTTTGCAGCGGGGGTCGTTGAGTTCCTCCACCAGGGCGATGGCGTGCTCGATTCCCTTGCGCTGCACGATGCGCGTCGGCTGCAGGATGATCATGTCTTCGGCGGCCAGCCCGATGGATTCTTTGAACGCGATTGTGTCCTCCTGGGCGGTGACCGGCGGGTTTTCGAAATCGAGCACGTTGGGGATCACCGAGGAGGAGATCCCGGTGCGCAGGGCCAGTTCCTCCTGGGCCGAGGAGTTGATCACCACGTGGGCCATGTTGGGCAGGTTGGGGGGAAAGGCCATGCGCAGGTAATCCCCCACGGCATTGATCAAAAAACGGCTGCGTTCCCTGTAGAAATCGTGGTGGTGGGCGATGGTGGGGATGTGGGTTTCGGCGATGATTTCGGTCAGGGCGACCCCCAGCGGCACGTGCATGGGAATCGTCAGGGCGTTTTGGGCGATGAGGATGTCGATCTTGAAACGTTCGATGAATTCGTTGATCTGGACTTTCAACAGCGACTTGACGGCATGAATGGTTTCGGTCACCGAGGCTTTGCGCACATTGTGGCCGAAGACCCGCTCATTGATCCAGCGGTTTTGGGGATAGTGGAAATGGGCTTCGGCCACAAGCAGGCTTTGCGCCGCCGGCTTGTCGAGTTCGCCCGCGAACCAGTAGCAGCGGTGTCCGTTGTTGCCGTTCAGGACCTCGGCCCATTTGCTGGCCTCCAGTGATACGCCGTCGGTGCCGGCAAAACGGGTGCCGATGAAGCCGATATTTTTTTTCATGGCTCTTTGGCGGGCGCCATCTTTGACGATGTCGGGGTTCCCTAGTTGTCCCGTTTGATGCTGCATCCGTATCAGGTAGGGGCTTTCTTTGGCAAGGGGGTGGAAATAGCTGATTTGCCTTGACGGAAAATTTTCACAATTTTAAATTATACAAGTTCACTCTCATTTTGCAACAGCTTTAAAAAAATGACCAGGACCGCTGACGACGCTCCCCCGAACCGGCGGCACCCAAGGAATATCCATGACGAGAGCCATCAGGAAAGCATCCCAAAAAGCCGGCCTGCCACCGGGGACCCTGGTGCATATCGGTGAAAAAGGCCAAGCGGACAGCCACATCCACCTCATTGATTACGATGAAAGCGACCTGCGGGAAAAGGAAGTACGTGAAATCCAATCGGTCTTGCCCTTCAAAAGCCATCCCACGGTTTCATGGCTCAACATCGACGGGGTGCAGGACCTCGACCTGATCCAGAGTATCGGCAACGCGCTGGCCATTCACCCGCTGACCCTGGAGGACATCGCCCACACCGGTCAGCGGGCCAAGACCGAGGAATTTGATGACTACCTTTTCGTGGTCCTCAAAATGCTCCGTTACGACCCGGCTGACCGGCACATCCACGCCGAGCAGGTCAGCCTGATTCTCGGGGAGCGCTACTTAATTTCGTTTCAGGAGCTTCGGGGAGATGTTTTCGATGGGGTGCGCGAGCGCCTCAGAAAAGGCAAGGGCCGCATCCGCCGCAACGGGGCCGATTACCTTCTCTACGCCCTGATGGATGCCGTCGTGGATCAGTATTTTATCATCCTGGAAACATTCGGTGGAAAAATCGAGGACATCGAAGAGGAGTTGCTGGCCTATCCCACCCACGAAATGCTTCAGGAACTGCACGACATAAAGCGCGAGATGATCTTTTTCCGCAAGCAGGTCTGGCCGCTGCGGGAAATTTTAAGCAGTCTGAGCAAGCGGGAGATGGATCTGATCACCGAGGTGACCGGTGTCTTTGTGCGGGACGTCTATGATCACACCATTCAGGTGATCGACACGATCGAATCGTATCGGGATGTCCTTTCGGGGATGGTGGACATCTACCTTTCGACGATCAGCAACCGGATGAACGAGGTCATGAAGGTGCTGACCATCATCGCGACCATTTTTATCCCGGTCACCTTCGTTGCCGGCATCTATGGGATGAACTTCGCGTATATGCCGGAGCTCAGATGGCCATGGGGCTACCTGTGGTTCTGGGGGGTTGTGGTGGCGACCGCCACCGGGATGCTGGTATTTTTCCGACGCAAGAAGTGGCTATGAGGGGCCCGGTGCCGGGCCGAGGAGGATTCGATGCTGCTGCGGACTTTTGCTGTGCTGCTTTTGGGGGTTGGGTTGTCCCTGGGAGGGGCTGCCGTGGGTTTTGGCGATGAGCCGGCCCGCCCGTTCGGACTGGCCATCGGCAAAGCGACCTACCAAGAGGCGCGGGCGATGCTTGAGGCGCGCAAATGGGAGTTCCGGGAGTACGAAAAAAAACAGTTTCGGGAAATCGCCCCCGGGGAGGAGCGGCAAGGACGCAACACGTTCCTGAAAGCCTCCCCCGAAAAAATGACGGGTGTTCGCGGCCTGCTGCTGTTTTTCAGCCCCGAGGCCGTTCTCGACGCCCTGATCGTGGTGCTGGACCCGAGCCTGTTTGAAGTCACCATGGAGGACCTGGACGACAAGTACGAGCTTGTGAAGCGGGACCTCACCGGCGAGTACTTTTCAACCAGCGCCCCCCACGTTCTTTGGCAGAAGGGCGGCACCCTGATCGAGCTGCAGAAAAACAGCCCCAACCGGGTGCGGGTGGTTTACGTGGTCAGGGGGCTTTACGAAAACTACAAGGATTTTCTAAACACAACCTACGAGTCATTCCGCCGGCAGCAGAGCAAGCTGCCGTGGATGAAGGAGCTTTGAAAAGGCAGGCTCGCCGCCCCCGGCGGCCCGACCGCTTGCGGGTCGGGTGCCGGCGGGAAAATTCCCGGCAGCGCGGACCTCAGGCCCATTCAAGATCCGGGGTGGCGACTGAACCCGACCCCAACCCCGCCATTTCCACCGCCTGACGGGCTTTCAAGCGCTTCAACTCGGGCTCGTAAAAAAAGCGGTGTGCACCGAAGGCCGGTTTGAGCTCGTCCAGCCAGGCGGCTTCTGGGTCGTAGGCGGCGAAAAACACCCGGTTGACCCATTCGGGGTTGCGCCCCTGGATAAACTTCAGCACGAACACCTTCTGTCCTCCCAGCATGGCAACACCATCCAGCAGCACTTTGCCGGGGGTGGCCGACATGGACGGTCCCCGCACCGTCCGGCACAAGCCGGACACCTGCCGGTAGGCGTCGGTGAAAATGCGGTAGGCCCTCGCCAGCGGCACCTTGAAGTACTCTTTGGGCCCGGTATCCCGTTCCACGAACATATAGTAAGGAATGGCTCCCAGCCCGACCTGGGCGCGCCACATCCGGGCCCAGGTGTCGGCGTCGTCGTTGACGTGTCGAATCAGGGGCGCCTGGCAGCGCAGCGCTGCGCCGGTTTCCAGCAGGCGTTTGACGGCGGCCTGCACGACGGGCGGCTCCAGTTCCCGGGGGTGGCTGAAATGCGCCATGATGCCGAGATGCAAGCCCTCGGCCGTCACCCTGGAGAAAAGAGAGAGCAGATCGTCGGCGTCGCGGTCGGTCAAAAAGCGGTGGGGCCAGTACGACAGGACCTTGGTGCCGATACGGATCGTCGACAGGTTGCCCGGTCTGTGCCGAAGCAGCGGTTCGATGTAGGCCTTCAGCACCTTGGCGCTCATGGTGAGCGGGTCGCCTCCGGTGAAGAGAACGTCGGTCACCTCGGGGTGCCCCTCCAGATAGGTCACCAGCTGCCCGGGGTCGCGGTTGGCAAAGCGCAGGCGGTCGACCCCGGCAAACTGCGCCCAGCGGAAGCAGTAAGTGCAGAAGGCGTGGCAGGTCTGGCCCTGGCTTGGGAAAAACAGCAGCGTCTCGGGGTACTTGTGCTGCATGCCGGCAAACACCCGGCCGTTTTCGACCGGCACGTTCAACGCCATCTGGCCGGCGGGGTGGGGGTTGAGCCGCATTTGGATGTCCCGCGCGGCGTGACCGATGGCAGCGGCGGGGGCGTTTTGTGCCAGGAGGGTTTCGATTTTCCGCCGGTCGACGGCATGCAGCATTTCCGGCTGGGGAAAGGTCAGACGGAAAATGGGGTCGTCGGGGACAGCATCCCAGTCGATCAGTTCGTCGATGACGTAATTGTTGACGCGGAACGGAAAAACCGCTGCGGCTGTCTGGATTCCCCGTATCAGCCCAGGGTGTTGATCGCGCAGGGGCGCGATCCGATCCAGGGATTTGACGCCATAGAGGCGCAAGGTGGGATGGGAAAAGGACTTGTTCTGATTCATGCTTGTCCTCCTATTCGGTCATGGTTTCTCCCCTGCACCCCGCCGGGCGCGCACCAAAGCGCGCCGGTGGGACTCTGTGGCTGCCCTGGCGGGTGGCGACGATGGCACGGACGGGGTTCTGCCGGGTTGCGGGATGCGGCGTTGTGCAAGAAGATCGGGTGGACGGGCTAGGTGAACTGATGCGCTGTGGCGGGTGAGCCTCCGCCTTGGTGGACCAGCGCGCGGCGAATAACGAGCAGGCGATCCAGGACATGGTTGCGGTTTTCCATGGCCAGCACACAGCGGCCCTGGGCAGGCAGCAAGGTTTTGGGCGCAATCAGCAGATCCACCATGTCAAAGAAAAGATCTTCAGGAATTGGGACATTCATAAGGGTATCCCTCGGCAGAACGTTGAACGGATATAAATATTTCCAATAGACATATTTTCAACAGAAAAGATTTTAGCACCGATTCCCGTTCCTGTCAACCGGTGATTTTCAGCCATTACCCACGGCCGACGGGGAAGGGGAATTCTAAGCTTGACGATTTCTGCGCCAAAGCATAAGAAAGTTGCACAACATTGACCGCCCCCGGCTGAAAAGCGGTTCGCATGGGGGCCTAAATCATCTTTTTGGAGTCAAGCAACC
>JASFIY010000101.1:0-6600 GCA_050122415.1 Desulfobacteraceae bacterium | reverse complement strand
ACATCGGCATAGCTTCGGTGTGTCCACCGGGTTCGCGGTGTGGGTTTTTAAAATTTACAAAAATTTGAAATCATAAGGAAAAATTTTTCTTTTGGATCGTCTTCACCAGTCGGTACGCAATTTGCTGAGCCCCACGGTGGACGGGTAAGGGCGACGGTCTCATTCGGCTCACATCGCCGGTTGACGCCTCCGACTGTGGGGTGTCCGGCGGTTCACGTTGACCCCGCCGCTCCGGCTGCATCGGGGCGGTCGGATTTCATCAGACAAACCAGGAGGTAAACCCATGGAGTTAGCGCGCAAGCTGGACGCGGGAACCTTTGTGGTGCTCGCCGAGATCGAGCCGCCCAAAGGGGCGGACGCGTCTGCGATGGTGGGCGCCGCAACCAAGGTCAAAGGGGCGGTGGATGCTTTTCTGGTGCCGGAGATGAGCAACGCGGTGATGCGCATGAGCTCGCTCAGCGGCGCCATGCTGCTCCAGGCCAAGGGGATGGATGCCATCATGCAGGCCAACTGCCGCGACCGCAACCGCCTCGCCCTGCAGGCGGATCTTCTCGGGGCGAGTGCCTGCGGGGTGGGCGGGGTGATGGCGGTAGGTGGCGAGGACCCCAGCTTCGGGGACCATCACGAAGCCCGGCCGGTCTACGACATTCAACTGCTGGAGCTGCTGACGGCCATCCGCGGCCTGCAGGCCGGTCGGGACATGGCCGGGGTGGAACTGGCCGGCGCCCCCCGGTTTCTGGTGGGCGCGGCTGTCAACAGCGGCGCCCCGAACCACGAGCTGGACCGGGAAGTGGTGGAGATGGGCAAAAAAGTCGAGGCCGGGGCCCGTTTTTTCGTCACCCCGCCGGTCTTCGATCTGAACGTGCTGGAGGCCTTCCGGAAACGGGTGAAACAGTTCGATGTCCACCTGATCCCCACCGTGCTGCTGCTCAAATCCCTGGGCATGGCGCGCTACCTTCAGCGCCACATGGCCAACGTCGCCGTTCCCGGGGCGTTGATCCAGCGGCTGCAAAAGGCCCCCGACAAGGTCCGGGAGTGCACCCGGATCGCGGCCGAAACGATTGTCGCGCTGCGCGAGGCGCGCTACAGCGGGGTGTTGATCTCCACCCTCGGCTGGGAGCACAAGCTTCCTGAGATTCTCGGCGGCATGGGGATTTAAGCGCGCCCCCGACACGGGGACCGCAAGCAACGGCCGCGGCCGGGGAGACCGGCGGCGGCGGGAACCATAGAAAAAAGGTGAACCAATGGATAACGAAAAGGTCATCGCACTCAAGCAAAACAACGGGGTTACCGGTTCGGTGATGGTCGTGGGGGGCGGCATCACCGGGATGCAGGCCGCCCTGGATCTGGCGGAATCCGGCTACTTCGTCCACCTCGTGGAGCAGTCGCCGGCCATCGGCGGCACCATGGCGCAGCTGGACAAGACCTTTCCCACCAACGACTGTTCGATGTGAATCATCTCCCCCAAACTGGTCGAGGTCGGCCGGCATCTGAACATCGAACTGCTCACCCTGACGTCGGTGAATGAAATTACCGGCGAGGCGGGCAATTTTCACGTCAGTCTCACCCAATCGCCCCGTTACGTGGACATGGACAAGTGCATCGCCTGCGGCGCCTGTGCGGAGAAATGTCCCGCCAAAACCGCGGACGCCTTCAACGAGAAGATCTCCAAGCGCAAAGCGATTTACGTGCCCTATCCCCAGGCGGTGCCGCTGAAGTACAGCATCGACCCGGAGCGCTGCATCTGGCTGAAGAAGGGCAAGTGCGGGGTCTGCGAGAAGATCTGCCCCACCCAGGCGATCCGCTTTGACGACGCCCCCAAGGAACTCAGCCGCGAGGTGGGCGCCGTTATCCTCACCGCGGGGCTCCAGGCCTACGATCCCGCCGGTTTGGACAACTACCAGCACGGCAAACTGCCCAATGTCGTCACCAGCCTGGCATTCGAGCGCCTGCTGTCCGCCGGCGGACCCACCGGCGGCCACGTGAAACGCCCCTCGGACGGCCGCGAACCCAAACGCATCGCCTGGCTGCAGTGCGTCGGCTCCCGCGATCTCAACCGCTGCGGCAACCACTACTGCTCCTCGGTCTGCTGCATGTACGCCATCAAGGAGGCCGTGATCGCCAGGGAGCATCTGGGGCCGGAGTTCGAACCGACCATCTTTTTCATGGACATGCGCACCCACGGCAAGGAGTTCGAGAAATACTACGCGCGTGCCAAGGCCGAAGGGGTCCGCTTCGTGCGCTCCCGGGTGCACACCATCACCGAGACGGCCGACGGTGCGCTGAGTCTGCGGTACGTCACCGAGGAAGGAACTTTGGTTGAGGAGCCTTTCGACCTGGCGGTGCTCTCGGTGGGCATGGAGCCGGCCGACAGTGCGGTTGAAACGGCCCAAAAGCTGGGGGTGACGCTCAACCCATACCGCTTCGTGGCCACCGGCGATCTCGCGCCCGTGAGCACCTCACGTCCCGGGATCTACGTAGCCGGCGTGCTCCAGGGCTGCAAGGACATTCCCCAGTCGGTGGTCGAGGCCAGTGCGGCGGCCTGCAGTGCGGCCCTTCGGTTGACCCCGGCGCGGGGCAGCCAGGTCACGGCGCCGACTTTTCCGGCAGAACGCGAGGTCGGCGGCGCCGCGCCGCGGGTGGGGGTTTTTGTCTGCAACTGCGGCGTCAATATCGGCGGCATCGCCGACGTGCCCGCTCTGGTGGCCTTTGCCAAGGGGTTGCCGCATGTGGTCTATGCCGAGGAAAATCTCTTCTCCTGCAGCCAGGACTCCCAGGAGAAACTGGTCGCGGTGATCCGCGAGCAGAACCTCAACCGGATCGTCGTGGCGGCCTGCACCCCGCGCACCCACGAGGCCCTCTTTCAGGAGACCCTGCGCGACGCCGGGCTCAACCCCTATCTCTTCGAGATGGCCAACATCCGCAACCAGTGCACCTGGGTGCACTCCGAGAACAAAGAAAAGGCCACCGACAAGGCCCGCGACCTGATCCGCATGGCCGTGGCGCGCGCTACCCTGCTGGAGCCAATTCCGGACCTGGACGTGGCCATCGAGAAATCGGCCCTGGTGGTGGGCGGCGGCGTGGCCGGCATGACAGCGGCCCTGAGCCTGGCCGATCAGGGCTTTCCGGCGGTGATCGTCGAGAAGGCCGAGGCCCTGGGCGGTGCGGCGCGCGATGTGCGCAGCACCCGGCAGGGGCAGGACGTGCCGCTTTTCCTCGAGAAACTGGTCGCCCGGGTGGAGCAGCACCCCGCTATTACGGTGCTGTGCAACGCCGAGGTGACGGAGGCTGCGGGATTCGTGGGCAACTTCGAATCGACGGTGGTCTCCGGCGAAGGTGCGCGCACCGTCAAGCACGGGGCCACCATCATCGCCACCGGCGCCCAGGCCACCGATACGCAGGAGTACCTTTACGGCAAGCACCCCCGAGTGACCCGCTGGCACGACCTGGAGCAGCACCCCGAGCGTTTGGAGGGGGCTGAGAGCGTGGTCTTCGTGCAGTGCGTCGGCTCGCGCGACGATCAGCGGCCCTACTGCTCGCGGATCTGCTGCACCTCGGCGGTCAAACAGGCGGTCTGGATCCGCAAGCGCTTCCCGGAGACGGCGGTCTACATCCTCTACCGCGATATCCGCACCTTCGGCGAAGCCGAGCTGCTCTACAAGCAGGCGCGCGAGCTGGGGGTGATCTTCATCCGCTACAGCCTGGAGCGCAAGCCGGTGGTCCGCGCCGACGGCGAGCGGCTCAAGGTGGAGGTCTTCGACCCGGTCCTGCAGCGCGCTCTGGCCATTCCCGCGGACTACCTCAACCTGATGACCGCCGTGGAACCCCCCAAGCAGACCCGCCTGGCGGAGCACTACAAGCTGCCGCTGACCGCCGAGGGCTTTTTCATGGAGGCCCACGCCAAATTGCGGCCGGTGGACTTCGCCACCGACGGCATCTTCGTCTGCGGCCTGGCCCATTACCCCAAGCCACTGGAGGAGAGCATCGCCCAGGCCCTTGCGGCCGCCGGCCGCGCCACCACGGTCCTGGCGCGGGAGGCGGTCAAGGTCTCGCCGCTGGTCTCCCAGGTGGATGCCGAGAAATGCATCGGCTGCGGCCTGTGCGCCGAAATCTGCCCCTTCGGCGCCATCGAGATGATGCCGGTGGAGGGCAAGGGCCTGCGGGCGCGCAATATCCCGGCCTCCTGCAAGGGCTGCGGTCTGTGCGCGGCCTCATGCCCCCAGCGGGCCATCGACATGCTCCATTTCCGTGATCAGCAGATCATCGCCGCCGTCGCCGCGGTGGTCTGAGGGTTGCGGCAGTTACGTGAAACCGGTTGGCCCGGGGCCAACCCCAGAAATGGAAGGGAAAACCGATGACAGCCTTCGAACCGAAAATCGTGGCTTTTCTTTGCAACTGGTGCGCCTATGCCGGCGCCGATCTGGCCGGCGTGTCGCGCTTCCAGTACCCCGCCTCGATCCGCACCGTGCGGGTGATGTGCTCCGGCCGGGTGGACCCGGTCTTCACGGTCCAGGCCCTGCAGCGCGGCGCCGACGGGGTGCTGGTGGCCGGGTGACATTTCGGTGACTGCCATTACCTGGAGGGTAATGTTCAAGCCGACAAGAAGATCCGCTTCGCCCGCAAGCTTTTGGAGCTCTCCGGCATCGGCGCCGGGCGCCTGCACCTGGCCTGGGTGTCATCGGCCGAGGCCCAGCGCTTCGTGGAGATCGTCAAAACCGTGACCGAATCCATCAGGGAGCAGGGGCCCTTCGACCCCGGCGCCGCTCCCCTGGCGTTGAAGGCCGTCGAGATGACCCTGGACAGCGAGGTGATTCGCTGGCTGGCGGGCAAGGAGGTGCGGATCACGCAGCGCGGCGACGTCTACGGCCGCAGCTGGGAGACCGAGCGCCTGGAGAAGGTCATGGACGAGGTGCTGGCGCGGGAATACCAGAAAAACCTGATCTACCTGGCCATCGGCGAGGGGGCCGTTTCGGTGCGCGAAATCAGCGCCGCCACGGGACTGGAACTGATGCGGGTTTCCTACCTGCTGACGGACCTGGAGAAGACCAACCGGGTCGAATTCAAGGGCATGCACGATCGCAAACCCGTATTCGGCGTGCTTTAACACGAAGGAGTCGACATGCAAGCGGAAAAAGTCAACACGAGCGGATCCGTGATGGTGGTGGGAGCGGGGATCGCCGGGATGCAGGCCTCCCTGGACCTGGCCAATTCGGGTTACAACGTCTACCTGGTGGAAAAATCGCCGACCATCGGCGGCATGATGTCGCGGCTGGACAAGACCTTTCCGACCAACGACTGTGCCATGTGAGTGATCTCACCCAAACTGGTCGAGGTCGGCCGGCACTTGAACATCAACATCGTCACCAACAGCGAGATCCAGCGCATCGAGGGCGTGCCCGGCAACTTCAACGTGGCCGTCACCAGCCGCCCGCGTTATATCGACCCCGCCGCCTGCACCGGCTGCGGGGACTGCGCCCGGCACTGCCCGGTGACCGCTGTCAACCCCTACAACAAGAATCTGGACGATCGGCGGGCGACGTTTATCGAATACCCCCAGGCGGTGCCGCTGGCCTTCGCCATCGATCCCAAGGTCTGCATCGGCTGCGGGCTGTGCGAAAACATCTGTCTGGCCAAGGCGGTGCGCTACGCGGACCGCATCCAGGAATCGACCCTGAGGGTCGGGGCCGTGATCCTCTCCTCGGGCAGCGAGGGCTATGACCCCTCGGGGCTGGACTTTTTCGGTTACGGCCGCTCCCCGAACGTCGTCACCAGCGAGGAGTTCGAGCGCATTCTGAGCGCATCGGGCCCCTACCGCGGGCACGTGATGCGGCCCCTGGACCGCGAGGAGCCCCGGCGCATCGCCTGGATCCAGTGCGTGGGCTCGCGCGACACCAACCGCTGCGGCAACGGCTATTGCTCCTCGGTGTGCTGCATGTACGCCATCAAGGAGGCGATGATCGCCAAGGAGCACATCCACGGGGAGCTGGACTGCACCATTTTCAACATGGACATCCGGACCTTCGGCAAGGACTACGAGAAATACTACCTGCGGGCCCGGGACAAGGAGGGGGTGAAGTTCGTCAAGGCGCGGATCCACACCGTGGACCCGATCGCCGAGACCGGGGACCTGGCGGTGCGCTACGTCGACGAAAGCGGCGCCATCCAGGAGGAGATCTTCAGCATGGTGGTGCTCTCCGTCGGCCTCCAGATCCCGCGCACCTCGGTGGCGCTGGCCGAGCAGCTGGGCATCGAACTGAACAAGTACAACTTCGTCGCCGGCGACCCCTTCCTGCCGGTGGCCACCTCCCGGCCGGGAATCTATACCTGCGGGGTGTTCCAGGGACCCAAGGACATTCCCGCCTCGGTCACCGAGGCCAGCGCCGCGGCCTGCGCCGCGGGCCGGGACCTTGCGGCCGGCCGCGGGACCGAAACCCGCAGCATCGAAATTCCGGATGAAATCGACGTGACCGGAGAGACCCCCCGCATCGGGGTCTTCGTCTGCAACTGCGGCATCAACATCGGCGGGATCGTCAAGGTCCAGGAGGTCCAGGACTACGCCGCGAGCCTGCCCCACGTGGTCTACACCGACCAGAACCTCTT
>JASFIY010000100.1:0-6614 GCA_050122415.1 Desulfobacteraceae bacterium | reverse complement strand
GACCGGCATAGACCTTGCGGAGCTTCTCGATCAGCGCCGCTTCCCGATCTTCCGCCTGAAGCTCCCGCTCCACGATGGCGCGCTGGTGGCGGAGGGTGTCCACCACGTCCATGGCGATCATCACCTCGGAGAGTTCGATTTTTTCGGAAGTCCGCTGATCAACCATTTTCGACGGGTGCTCCTGCACGGGCCAGTTCCACCATCCGTTTCTTGGCATCTTCCACCGCGGCGGCGATCTCCTGCTCGTTGCGGGTGGCCAGCGCCCGCATTTCGGCGATCAGCGACCGGGATTTGTGCTGGAAATTGACCACCGCATCGACCAGCTTCCTGACCGATTCGGCCTTGATCGTCGGGCCGTAGCCCGCCCGCAGGGCGTCCTCCTGCACCTTGCCGCCCACCTCGGCAAGGGTCTCCAGACTCTGGTTGACCCCCGCTTTCATGGCGTCCAGGGTGCGCGTGCTTTCGTGCAGGCCCTGCAGGCTGGTGAAGGAGGCGTTCAGGGCGGTGAAGACGGTTTCGTTGGTCCCGAAAAAGGACACCGCCTGGGAATATACCCGCTCCTTGACCTCGGTGGACTGCATCAGCCGCGCCATCACCACCTCGGTGGTGTTGTAGCTGACCGACAGGTTCTCGGCCAGGTCCTTGGCGATTTGGTAGCGCTTGTCTTCGTCCTGGAGGTCGCGCAGGCGCTGGTCCCGCGCCAATTCCAGGCGTGCGATCTGTTCACGGTCCTCGCCGGCGTAGGCTTCAACGGCTTTGGATGCCCCCGCCAGGGCGTCCTTGGCGGCCGCAACCGTTTCCTCGGCTTTTTTCAACAGCTGAAAGGCCAGCACCTGGGCCTCCTTGAGCGCCACCCGGAAATCCTTGTAGGACTCGAGGATCGTGTTCTCGCGGGCAATCTGCTCCTTGGTGTCGACCGCCACATCCAGATAGGTGTCTTTGATCCTGCGAAAACGGTCGGGGATATCGCCGCGGGTGACCTTCACCCAGAGGTTCTGAACCTTTTCTAGGGTGGAAATTTTGCCGTCTTCCAGCTGGTCCACCATCGATTTGGCATCATCGCGGATGCTGTTGAAGGCCTCGGTGATCTTTTCGTAGCGCTCGCCGACTTTCATCTGGGAGATGTGCTCCCGCACCACCTCGTTGAACAGGGTGGTGTGGCTGAGGGTGCGGGCAATGGCCACGGCCTTTTCTTCGTCCAGGTCGCTGATCTGCTGGATCAGGGCAACAATCGGGGCCTCGTCGGTTTGGGCGGGCAACAGACCCAGGTCGCGGAGGCCGTTCACAGCCTTGTCCAGGTATTTCAACGGGGTGCGGATCACGTCCGTCGTGCTCATGTTCACCTCCTTGGGCTTCCCAACTTCAACGGGTGAGAGAATCCTCGATGGGATCAAGGGCAATGGAACCCCGTCCTGATGACGGGCTGCAATGAGGGGCGCCGCCCGGCGCCGGCTCTAAAAACCGGACGACGCCAATCGGACGGCGGCCAAAGCCTGAGGGGTCTTGGATCGCGCCGCCGCCCATTTCTCGGCCGTCACCGCCTATCCCAACGGAACGCGAATTTTCTGGCCCGGATAAATCAGGTCGGGGTCCTTGATCACCTCACGGTTGGCGTCGAAAATCCGCGGGTAATCCTTGGCTTCTCCGTAATAGCGTTTGGCGATGGCCGACAGGGAATCCCCTTTTTGAATGACGTAGTACTCGACCTGGGCCTGTTGAGGCGGCGCCTTGATGCCGTCGGCCTTCACCGCCGACACCCCCTGCACGTTTCCGGCCATCAAAACCGCTTTTTCCATGGCTTCGGCACTGTCGGCCTCACCGCTCAGTTGGACGACGCCATCCTTGAAAGTAACGTTGAGATCCCTGACTCCGGGATTGGCTTCCTCGATTTTGGCCTTGATCTTTTCGGCCGCTTGGTCCTGGCTGCCGAAAAGCTTTTCCCCCATGTCACTGATAAAGTCGAATAAGCCCATTTTTACCTCCTTTTAGGAAACGTGATGAACACCATCGCGCCCGGCTAGGCCTTGTCCGCCTCCCACTCGATTTCGTCAAAAATGTCCTCGAGCTTGTAAAGTGCCTGGTCCGCGCGAGCCAATTCCCAGTCGGCAATTGCGTTTTGAATCGTATCGTACAGATTGAAGAGGTCCTCTTTGTGCTTGAGCAGTATCTCTTTGAAGGCGGGGTTGCCGTCCAATGCGTAAAGCAGCTTATCCAGCTTTCCCACCAGATCGAAGATTGAAGGGTCCTTTTCGACCAGGGCTTGATCAACACGGCTCAGGTGGCCGGCAATCTTGGGGTAAACCGCTTTCAGATTTTCTTTGTAGTACGGCTGGACTTTGACGGTCAGTTGCATGTGTTTGCTCATCTGATGCCTCCCGCTTCTTTGGATGGCGCCGGCGGCCGCCGGCTGCGGCTGAACGTTCGCCAATGGCTGCAATCCCCAAAATGCGACTCCTTAACTATCTGTGCGGTTTTCTGCTGAAAGGCAATCCTATTAGAAAATTAGATCTAGATCCGATTTGGCAAGATGCCGTGAAAAAAAGGCGGAATAAAACCGTTTAATCGATTCACCCTGCAACACAGCCGGATGTGGGATCAAGAAATGGTCTGGTTCGATTTGAACTTAAAAACAATGGGGGGAACCCGCGGGTCGCTCGGATGCGCGCTTGGGGCGCCATCCAGCTGACCCGCGGGTGTATCGGTCGGAAAACCCGTCGGTTGGTGGGATTCCGCAAGCGGTCCCGACGGGGTAAAAATGGGGTGAGTGATGGGACTTGAACCCACGACAACCAGGGCCACAACCTGGGGCTCTGCCAACTGAGCTACACCCACCATGATGAAGATGGGAAATTAGCAAATCGACCCGCACTTTTCAAGGAAATTGTTGGGGCCGACCCTTTTTGGCTGCCCCGGGCACAATCGCCCCGCAATTTCATTGACGGCTGCGGGTCTCTCGTATAGTATTTGAACCTCTGTCAGGATTGGCTGTTTTTCAAACAATTTTAACCGGATATACCGTTGGTGGGCCGTTTCGGGAGTTGCAGACCGCCCGCCGTTCCGATCCGCCGGCGGGGGTCGCATGGCGTCGGCATTTTTTCACGCCGCCGGCTTTTCGACCCGCTCCGATCCCCCGAATGGATTGCTCCCATGACCAAATTTTATGGCTTTCTGCTGCGACTGATCATGAGCGCCGTTTTGGCGGTGGTGCTGACGCGAACCTTTTACCCCGAATTCCGTCTGTCGTTTACCATCGGACTGGGGCTGTTTTTCATGGGGATGGCTTATTTTCTGGACTATCTGCGAAGCCGGTCCTCCAGATTGTGACGGCTGCGCCCTGCCCCCACCCGCCTGCCGTGGCCGTGCGGTGTGATGGCTGTGGCCTGTACCCGGCCGACCGCATCCCGCCGGGCGTCGGCCGCCTGAGCCGAAGCAGGTTCAGCTTCGGTCGGAGGCGGTAACGGTTTCTGGCCTCCAACCGAACCTGGCCGCCGCAAGCATCCCAAGGCCGGGCTTTTTCCGGAGACACCCATCAGATCAGAGAGGGGAGCGTTCGCATTGAAACAGATTATCCTGGGTACCGCGGGACACATCGATCACGGTAAAACCAGCCTGATCAAAGCCCTCACCGGAACCGACACCGACCGCCTCAAGGAAGAAAAACTGCGGGGCATCACCATCGAGCTGGGGTTCGCCTCGCTTGACCTGCCCAGCGGCCAGCACGTTGGCATCGTCGATGTGCCGGGGCACGAAAAGTTCATCAAGAACATGGTGGCCGGCGCCACCGGCATCGACATCGTGGCGATGGTGATCGCAGCCGACGAGGGGGTGATGCCCCAGACCCGTGAACACATGGAGATCTGCACACTTCTGGGGATCCGCCACGGATTCATCGCCCTGACCAAAATCGACATGGTGGACGAGGAGTGGCTGGAACTCGCCCAGGAGGACATCATGGAGTTCGCCGAGGGCACTTTTCTGGAAGGCGCCCCGGTGGTGACGGTTTCCTCGGTTACCGGCAAGGGGCTGCCGGAATTTATCAAGACCTTGGACGAAATCGCCGCGAGAGTCCCCGACCGCTCCGCCAGCGGCCTTTTCAGGCTGCCGGCGGACCGGGTCTTCAGCATGAAAGGCTTCGGCACCGTCATCACCGGCACGCTGGTTTCGGGAAGTGTGCGGGTGGGCGAGACCATCATGATCTACCCGACGATGATCACCTCCAAGGTCCGCGGCATCCAGGTCCACAACGCCAGCGTCAACGAGGCCCGCGCCGGGATGCGCACCGCCATCAACTTTCAAGGTCTGGACAAGACCACGATAAACCGCGGGGACGTGGTTTCCACCCCGGGCGCCCTGAAGCCCACCTATATGCTGGACGTGGCGCTGCACTTTCTGGAGAGCAACGAGAAGCCGTTGAAGGCCCGAACCCGGGTGCGTTTTCACGCCGGCACCAGCGAGGTGCTGGGCAACCTCATCCTGCTGGACCGGGACGAACTGCTCCCCGGCGAGGACACCGTGGCCCAGCTGCGCCTGGACGAACCGGTAACCGGCGTGCGAGACGACCGCTACGTGGTGCGCAGCTACTCTCCGGTGCGCACCATCGGCGGCGGCCATATCGTCAACCCCATTCCCCACAAGCACAAGCGTCTGCGGCCCGAGGTGATCGAAGGCCTGCACCGGATGATGAGCGCCGATCCCGCCGAAGTGCTGGCCCATCTCATCGAGGCCGCCGGCTATGAGGGGGTGTCCTTTGCCGACCTCAAACTGATGACCAACCTCCCCGACAAGCAGCTCAACACCCTTTTGCAGGCCCAGCTTTCCGCACGCGCCGTGATCCAGGTGGACAAGGAAACCAAACTTTTCATCCACCAGGTGACCTACGAGAAGCTGAAGTCCGAGGCCCGGGGGCAGCTGGAGCGCTACCACCAGAAAAACCCGCTCAAGGCCGGGATGCCCAAGGAGGAGCTCAAATCCAAATTCCCCCGCCTGAGCCCCAAGCTCTTCACCCTGCTGCTGAACCAGATGCTGCGCGACGATGAAATCGCCCAGGCCGAGGAAACCGTCCGGCTGGCGCATCACGAAGTTTCACTGGGGGTCGACCAGGCCGGCGTCCGTCAAAAGCTGCTGGACATTTACCTGGAAAGCGATCTTCAGCCCCCCTACTTCAAGGAGATCGCCCAGAGCCTGAACGTCACAGCGGCCCAGGCGCGGGATGTGCTCACCCTGCTGGTGGATGAAGGCACCCTGGTCAAGGTCAAGGAGGACCTCTACTATCACGCCAGCAACCTGGAGCGCTTGAAGGAAAAATTGGTGGCCTTTCTCAACCAGCAAGGCGAAATCTCGACCCCCCAGTTCAAGGATATGACTGGCGCCTCCCGTAAATATGTGATACCTTTGATTGAATATTTCGACACCAAAAGTGTCACGATTCGAATCGGCGATATCCGCAAGCTCAGAAAAGGATAACCACTCGTTTTTTGCTGAGATATTTTGGGTTTTTACGGCCACGCTGAGGGGTAAAAATGGATCCATTCAAAAGCTTCGCCGCCAAACGAATTTTACTCGGCATTCTGATTCTGGGGGTGGTGTTGTGGGGTCTGGGCACGTTTCTGGGTTCTTTTGAAGCCCCACCCACCGCGAAACGGAGCGACACTCAGAGGGCGGCTGTGGCCGAGTCCCACGGCGGTGCGGCCGTGCATGAGGCCCCCGCCGTTGAGAGCCCCGCGCCGGGGGCGGCCGCCGGCAGCCATGAAACCCCCCGCGCACCGGCGGCAAGCCAGAAAAAGCCCGCTGCCGCCGAAACCCACAGCCCTTCGCCCGCAGCACCCCACGATACGCCCAAAGACCCGACAGCTGTCAGGGGCCTGCCCCCCGAGACGAAACACGACCCGAACATCAAAGCGGTTCCCCACGGGTTTGGCGCTGGGGCCCATGCAGAGGACCTGGTTCCCGGGGTCTTGTTCGTGGATGCCATTATCGCCCCCCTGGACTACGAACTCAACGAGCGCTTTTGGGGCTGGCGGTCCAACGACATTCTGAACTTGACCGACAACGTCAACAACTTTCAGCTGGGGGTCCTGGAGGTCACCCGCCGGGCGGTCACGACCCTCACCGAGCGCATCTCCCGCACGGGCTCCACCGCAGCCTTCGACCCGGATCTTGAAAACGCCATGAACTGGCTGATGATCAAGGCCGACGGGTACTGGTTTCCCTCGCCGGAGTCCAAATACGACGAGGCCCTGGACGATCTGCGCAAATACAAGGCCAAACTTGAAAGAGGCAAGGCCACCTTCTACACCCGCACCGACAACCTGATTCCGCTGCTGGCGGCCTTCGAGGACCTGCTGGGCAGCTGCGACGAAAACCTGGTCAAATTCGAGGAAAAGGGCGGCGACCCGGTGAGCTTTTTCGATGCCGACGACTACTTCTACTACGCCCAAGGGGTGGCCAGCGCCATGGCCGTCATGCTGGAAGCGATTCACGAAGAGTACCTCAAAACCATGGAAGCCCGGCGCGCCACCGAAATCCTGCACCACGCCATCGAGTGGTGCCATTACGCCACCAAACTCACCCCTTGGATCATCACCGACAGCAAGCTGGACGGGATTTTGGCCAAC